>NZ_SSDM01000241.1:0-42731 GCF_004794375.1 Microbacterium sp. K35
CACGAGCGCCAGCACCGCCGCCGCGACCGGAAGCTCTGCGCCCGTGGCAGCGAGGCCGCCCGCGGCGCCCGTGCCCTCCGCGATGCGCAGATCAGCCCAGCCCAGCAGGGCTCCGTCCGCCGCGTAGACCGCGATGCGGTGCGCGCCGAGGGCCGCGTCCGCCGGGACCGTGACCGTGAGGGCACCCGTCGCCGAGAGGGTCCCCGTGGCGAGGCGCACCGGGTCGGAGTACAGCCACACCTCGGCGGCGGTGCCGGCGGCGGCGGAGCCGACCGAGACCGTGACCCGCTGACCCCGGCTCGCGACCGCCGGGTCGACCGTCACGCCGTGACGGTTGCCGTCGACGAGGTCGGTCCCCGGCAGCGGCGGAGTGCCGGTGCCCGGGTTCTCGCCGCCCGGGTTCTCGCCGTCCACGCCGCCTGGCAGCGTGCCCATGCGCAGCGCCTGCGCGGCGAAGCCGTCGGCGAACCACCACACCGGGCGCTGTCCGTCGACAGACAGCGAGGCCGGCGCGGTCGCGAAGCCCTCGTTGTTGATGTCGGGCATGCCCGCCGGTCGCGCATAGTGGGCGATGCCCGGCTGTGCGGTGCCGTTGAGGGTGACCTCGGCCGAACGACCCTGGCAGCCGTCGTCGCAGACCGCCCACAGCGTGTTCCGCACCGTGTCCCAGTCGAGGGCCATGACGCCGGCGAGACCCGGCGCGAGCTCCGACACCAGGGTCGCGGTGCCGTCCGCGGCGAGCGCGAAAGCGTAGACGTGCCCGTTGTCCTCCACCGCGACCAGGAACAGGCCGCTGCCGTGACCGGCGTGGTCGGCGGGGTCGTAGGCGGCGCCCGTGGTGTCGTCGAAGAGCTTCCCGGCGAGCGCCGCGTCCGGCACCCACTGCACGGCCTCCACGCCGAGGTTCGCGCCGACCGCGGGAAGCAGTGCCGTCAGGTCCCACTCCTGCAGGGCGACCAGGTCTCCGGCGTTCGCCTCGGGGTCGACCTTCAGCACGACGTTCCGGTTCACGCCCTTCGCGCTGTTGTCGCGCTCGGAGGCGACGTAGACGAAGCCGTCGCCGTCGACCGTGATGCCCTCGGTGTCGGGGCCGGCGGCGCCGGGGTCCTGCGCATCCTTCTGGAAGCGGACGCGCTTGCCCTCGTCCCAGCCGTCGGCCTTCTCGACCGAGCCGTCGGCGTGCGCATCGAGCTTCCAGATGCGCCCCTCGCCGTTGTCCACGGCCCACAGCACCGCACCGTCGGCCGTCTCCTGCACGTCGAGGCCGGAGCTGTCCTCCAGGAACGTCGGGGTCTCGTCGACCACGCGCACCTCCGCGGAGCCGGGCCACACGCCCACCGGCACCTCGCCGGCGCACACGTTCGCTGCACCCTTGGTCGACTCCGCAGTGACCGCGAAGGCGCCCGTCAGATCGGGGCAGCGGCCCCAGGTGACGGCCGCGTGCCCCTCACCCCAGCTGGTCTCGTCGACGAGCAGATCGCCGTCGAACACCCGCACCGCGTCGCCTCCGCCGAGGCCGAACCCGAGCTGCGCGCGCTCGATCACGAGGTAGCCGCCCGCGGCGATCGAGGTGCCGGCGGGGATCGCGTAGGCGTGCGCGTCGTCGTCGTCCTTCACGACGATGCCCGACACGTCGAGGGCCACCGTCGTCGGGTTCACGAGCTCGACCCAGTCGTCGGGCGAGCCGCCGTCAGACTCCACCTCGTTGATGCGCACCGGGTTGCCGCAGGCGTTGCGCGCTCCCTTGGTGGCGGCTGGTGCATCTATGAACTCGCCCGAGCCGTCGGCGCAGCGCGCCCACACACCCTCGGCGTGTGCGGGGTACACGTGCTGATCGACCGCGGTGCCGTTCGCGTCGCGGATCGTCACGGTGTCGCCGTTGCCGAGCCCGAAGACGAAATCCTCGGGCTGGTCGAACACCAGGTAACCGCCGGGCGCCAGCACGGTGCCGGCGGGAAGCGGCGTGGTCTCGGCGGCGTGCCCGACCGGGTCGTTGTCCATCACGGTCCACCCCGACAGGTCGACCGGCGTGCTGCCGGTGTTGATGACCTCGACCCAGTCGGTGGCGTCGCCGTTCGACTCGATCTCGTTGATCGCGACCGACGGCAGGACGCAGGAGTTCGCCGCTCCCGGGGTCGCGTAGGCGAGCACGAACGCGCCGACCCCGTCGGGGCAGCGGGCCAGGGTGGCAGCGGCGGCGTCCCCGTCGATCGCGGCATGACCCTGCCAGGGCAGCGTGTCGTCGATCATCGCTCCCGACGCGTCGAAGAGACGGATGCGGTCGGCGCTGCCGATGCCGATCGGGTCGCGGAACGCGGTCTCGACGCCGTCGACCAGGCCGATCGTGCCCTCCTCCACCACGAGGAACTGTCCCGCCGCGATCTGCGTGCCCGGCAGGAACGTCCAGCGGTGGTCGTCGGAGTTGTCGCGGATCTCGTATCCGGAGAGGTCGAGCGCCTCGGTGCCCGGGTTGTGGAACTCCACCCAGTCGGCGGGCTGCGAGTCGACCTCGTTGATGCGGATCGAGCCGTCGACGGGCGCAACGCTGCAGTCGTTGGGCGCTCCCGGCGTCACCGCGGTCGCCGGCGCCCAGGCCCCCGTGCCGTCGGGGCAACGCGCCCATACCGACAGCGGGGCCGTGTTGTCGTACGCGTAGGAGTCGACCTCGACGCCGCTGGGGTCGACGAGCACGACCTCGTCGCCCTTGCCGAGCCCGAACGGGAAGTCCACGTCCTTCACGAGCACGAGGAACTCGCCGGGCGCCAGCACCGTGCCCTCCGGTGCTCGACCGACGCTGTCGCGCTTCTCGTCCGCGATGGTCCAGCCCGCGAGGTCCACGGGGGTGTCGCCCGCGTTGTACAGCTCGACCTGGTCGGCGAGCCCGGTGGGCGCGTCGTCGTAGACGATCTCGTTCAGTACGAGCCCCGACGGGTCGGCGACCGGCGCGGTCTCTTCGGTCGGACGGACGCCGGTGGCGGCGACCGCGGCGGGGGCGGCGAGCAGGGCGGCGGCGCTCAGTGCGCACACCGCCGCGACCGCCGCTGCGGACTGCAAGCGGGGCATGGAGTCTCCTGGAGGGATCGCCCGGACGGGCTCAGACGGGTATGAGCCCAGACCACCGACCCCCGGTGGACGCCGTCGGTCCGCCCGGTGCACGGAGGGTGAACGGCGGGTGGCGATCCCGCGGCCTCCGTCGCTGTTTCATCCCGATATCCCAAAACCCCTGCGTCCGCGTACCCGCGACTTCGACTTACCGTGGCCCGCACGAGGCCCGGATTCCGACCGGTCCTGATGCCCGGGTCCACCAGTTTCGAGGGAGTAGCAACGTGCAAACGACAGTCAATTCCGGGCGGGGATCCCGATTCTCCGCCGCCATTTTGACGGCCCTGTTGGCCTTCATGCTGACCATCGGGACAGCAGAGCAGGCTAGCGCGGCGATGCATTGGCGTCCATGGCAAAGCGGTTTCAAATCGATCAGCACCTGCGAAGCTCGCTGGAAGCATCTGAAGTCGTCTGGCCTCGCGGCCAAGTACGGCCTCTATGATCACCAGTGCCGTCGCGACACGAAGGCACCCGGTTACCCATGGCCGCCTTATAAATACGCGCTCTGGGTCCTGGAAGACAACCCCTACGACCCCTGCGGATGCTGATGCCCCCTATCGAACCCCTTACAGCATTCCTCGGCGTGGGCTCGACGGTGACATGCACGGGCGCTCTTCGACGAGAGGGCGATTCCCAGCTTGAGATCGAGCGCCCCTCCGAACCACCGCTTCCAGGAGCGCGACTGCGTCTCACCGATCCGAGCGCCGAACTTCTGGCCGCTCAGGACGGCGGCCTCGTGCAGATCCAGGCAACGGTGACGGAGCGTGCGCTCCGGGTGATCTCGGCGCGTCCAGCGTTAACGCGCGAACCGCCGGCGAGATTCCGCGGGATCGAGGAGCATGTTCCCGCGCCGTTCGACGCGCCGTTCGCCGAGGACGTAGCGAACCTGCTGTTCTCCGACGATCCGCCCCTCGCGGCCGAGTGGGTTCCGTTGTGCCAGGAGCGTCACGGGTCACGCCACTACCTTCACTACGTGGTGGCGTACGACGTCGACACGGTGCGGGATCGACTACGCCCGTTCTTCGGCGACGATCTCCGCGTCGTAGCCTCCGCCCACACGCTCGCGCAGGTGCGCGATGCACACGCTCGAATCGTCCGCGCCGATCCGCTCAACCTCGAAGCCGTGGGAAGTCGTCTCGATGCGGAGGGCCATCCTGTGCTCACCGTTCAGACCCTGTTCCCCGACGACGACCTTCGCGTGTTGGCGGCGTCGGACGTCAGAGCACTCGTCGAGTACTCGAGCTGGGTCAGAGAATCCGAGCACAGGGCGTGACCTCCCGTACCGTCAGGCGATCCGCGTGCCGGGTGGCAGGCGTCGCGCGGGCGTGCGGGTGCGCGCCCAGGCCCCGGCGAACAGCGATCCGGCGATCACGACCTGCACCCCGAGCCCCACGAACCAGCTGGGCACCGACGACTCGATGACCTCCTGCGGTGTGCGGTAGTTCCCGTCCGTGTCGCACTCGTCCCACCGCTGCTCCAGCGGTGACTGCTGGGCGCTGCGCAGGCCGTACTTGATCTGGCCGAACAGGTCGACGGGGTACCCGTCCCTGGAGAACTCGGTGGGCGTGGCGTCCGCGAGCACCACGAACGGGTTCGCGGCGAGCGCCCACCACACCAGGTCGAAGCGCGGCGCCTCGTAGGTCGTCGACACCTCCCACCGGTCGCACTCGACGTTGCCGTTCGCGTCGTACGGACGGCTGTAGCTGGTGGCCTCGCTGCGGATCGCCATGCCGCCCAGCGCGAAGACGATCAGCGTGCCGACCACGAGCCCCGAGACGACGAGGTAGGTGGCCGCGACGGAGAACAGGGGGCGCGCGATGAGCCCGCTGAGCCCGACCCCGATCGCGGCCACCACCACGATCTCGGCCGCGAGCACGAGCAGCGACACCAGGAGCACGAGCGGATCGGCGCCGCCACCGAGCAACGACAGCGCCAGGAACGGCACGGCGACGAGCAGGAACGCCCCGCCGGTCGCGATGGCGGCGAGGAGCTTGCCCAGCATGATGTCGCCGGTCGACGCGGCCGTGACCTGGATCGCACCGAGGGTGGCGGCATCGCGGTCGCCGTTGATCGCGTTGCCGCTGAGCGTCGGCGAGACGAGCACCACGAGCAGCAGCACGATGTTGACGACGATGGAGTACACCCCGGCGCCGACCGCGTCGCCCCAGGAGTACACGGCGAACGCGAGCCCGGTGATGCCCAGCAGCACGAGGGCGAAGACGCCGAGGAGCACGTACCAGCCGACGCTCCGCAGCCGCTGCGTGAGTTCGAGCCGGGCGATGATGCCGATGTTCGCGAGACTCATGCGCCGGCCTCCGTTCCTTCGGTGGTCGCGGGCGATGTGGCCGCGGGCGGGGCGGGCGGTGGCGGGGTCGGCGCGGTCGCCGGCTGTGCGGGCGCGGGGTGCTGCAGGTGCAGGAACGTGTGCTCGAGGTCGCTCTGCGCCGGTGCGAACTCCGCCACGGGCAGTCCCGCCTCCACGAGCCGCCGCAGCGACTGGGCGGCCGCGTCCTCCCCGGCGAACCCCACGAGCACGGCGCCGCGGTCGACGGCGAGCGACTCGGGCGCGAGGCCGAGCTGCGATGCCACCTGCCAGGTGTCGGCGCTCAGACGCTCCGGGGTGACGCCCGCCAGGCGGATGCGCCACGCGCGCACGCTGCTCTGCGCGGGGGCGGCGTCGACCACCGATCCGGCGACGAGGAACACGGCGTCGTCGACGACCTCTTCGAGCTCCGACAGGATGTGGCTGGAGATGAGGATCGTGCGACCCTCGGCCGCGAACCGGCGCAGCAGCACCCGCAGCTGCACGCGCGCTTCGGGGTCGAGCCCGGAGGCCGGCTCGTCGAGGAGCAGCACCTGGGGGTCGTGCACGAGGGCGCGGGCGAGGCCGAGCTTCTGCTTCTGTCCGCGCGACAGCACCTTGGCCGGCGAGTCGGCGAGCTCGCCCAGGCCGACGAGGGCGAGCAGCTGCTGGGCGCGGACGGCGGCATCCGCGGCGGTGATGCCGTAGAGCCGGGCGGTCGTGACGATGGTCTCGCGGGCGGTGAGCGAGGGCCAGGCGCCGAGGGCGTCGGGCATCCAGCCGAGCAGTCGCCGGGCCGCGAGCGGATCTTCGGCCGGGTCGACGCCGCCGATGCGGATCGTGCCGGTGTCGGGTGCCAGGAGCGACGCGAGCATGAGCAGCAGCGTGGTCTTGCCCGCACCGTTGGGCCCGACCAGTCCGGTCACCTTGCCCGGTTCCGCGCGGAGGGTGGCCGAGCGTACGGCCTGCACCGTCCCGAAGGCCCTGCTGACGTCCTGCACCAATATTCCGGTCATGCGGTCAGTCTGGCATCGGTTCGCGCGCCCACCCGGGACCTCCGGGCGGATCCCCAGCCGCGCCCGCGACCGGATGACACAATCGCAGAATGCGCACGATCCTCAACATCATCTGGGTCATCCTCGCCGGCTGGGCCCTCTTCCTCGGCTATCTGCTCGCCGGAGTGCTGCTGTGCATCCCGATCGTCACCATCCCCTGGGCGATCGCCTCGTTCCGCATCGCCCGCTACGCCATCTGGCCCTTCGGCCGCGAGGTCGTCAGCAAGCCGACCGCCGGCGTCGGCTCGTTCCTGGGCAACGTGCTCTGGGTCATCCTCGCGGGCTGGTGGCTCGCGATCGGACACATCGTCTCCGGCCTCGCCCTGTGCGTCACCATCATCGGCATCCCGATGGGCATCGCCGACTTCAAGATGATCTCGGTCTCGCTCATGCCCCTCGGCAAGGAGATCGTCTCCACCCGCCGCGGCGCCTTCGACCGCACGCTCTGACCCGCGGACGTCAGCCCCGGAAGAACGCGACACCCAGGTCGGGGTGGTCGACGAACACGCCGTCCACGCCCTGCCGCGCGATCGCGTCCCACTCGGCCTCGTAGTCGCCGAACGCCCCGCGCCCGCCGTCGCCGCGGAACCGCGGGGCGAGGAACGCGTTCTCGGGGCGGCAGGTCCACGTGAACACCGACAGGCCGCGGGCGTGGGCATCCGCGACGATCGTGTTCCCCTCGGCCAGCAGCATCTTCTTGTCGACGCTGATGCCGTCCACCTCACCCACCAGCGCGTCGAGCCCCGCGGGCGTCACCGTCTCGGGGTACGTGCGCGCCCGCTTCCCCTGCGCGACGGCCAGGTCGTACGGACGCCCCTTCGCCTCGATCAGATACACGTACGACGCCGGCACCCCGAGGGCGCGCAGCTGCCGCAGCACGGTCGACTCGAAGCTCTCGATCACCAGCGGCAGCGCGCCGTCCGCCCATCCGGCCTCGCGCAGCTCCGCGGCGATGAGCGGCGCCAGGTCGAGACCGGCACTCGCGAAGTAGGTGGCGTGCTTCACCTCCAGCACCACGCCGATCTCCCTGCCGTGCTCCACCGACCCCTCGCGCACGAGGTCGAGCACCTCACGCAGCCGCAGGATCGCCTGGCCCCCGTCGAAGCTCGCGCTCGACACCCGCACCTCGGGCAGCCGCTCGCGGGTGCGCAGCGTGGCGAGCTCGTCCCACGTGAAGTCCTCGGTGAACCAGCCGGTCAGCGTCGCGCCGTCCACGCGCTTGGTCGTCCGGCGATCGGCGAACTCGGGGTGTTCCGCGACGTCGGTCGTGCCCGAGATCTCGTTCTCGTGGCGCACGATCAGCACCCCGTCCTTCGTCGCCACCACGTCGGGCTCGACCGCGTCCACGCCCATCGCCAGCGCGAGCTCATAGGAGGAGCGGCTGTGCTCCGGGCGATAGCCGGGGGCTCCGCGATGCCCGATCACGAGCGGGTTTTTCCTGGGCACGCTCACAGCGTAGAACACCCCGCGCGTGTCGCCGCCCGGGTATCGTGGAGGAAAGCGACCTACTACCCCCCTTTGGAGTGAGGCCCACCAATGAGCAACTTCGCTTTCAACAATCCTGCGTTCCAGCAGCAGGACCCGCGCAACGTCGCGACGTATCCCGGCGCTCCGCAGGCTGCTCAGGGTGCGCAGAACGCCTCGTTCACGCACGCCTCCGTCGACGCCGCCACCAACGCGCAGCTCGAGGGCATGTACGCGGCGCCGCCCGCCGGCGCCATCGAGACCGACCGCATGTCGGTCGAGGACACGGTGTGGAAGACCGCTGGACTGTTCGCGATCCTCCTCGTCACCGCCGCGGTCGGCTGGGCGTGGACCCTCGGCGGCATCTCGGCCCCGCGCTTCGACCCGTACGGCGGCAACACCGTCAACATGCTGCCGTGGATCATCGGCGCGCTCGGCGGCTTCGTGCTCGCGATGGTCATCACCTTCACCTCGCGCAAGACGGTCCGCCCCGCGCTGATCTTCGCCTACGCGGCGTTCGAGGGCCTGTTCATCGGCGGCATCTCCGCGTTCTTCGAGGTCCGCTGGCCGGGCATCGTGTTGCAGGCGACGCTCGCCACGATCGCTGTGGTCGGCGTCACCCTGGCACTGTTCGCGAGCGGCAAGATCCGTGCCTCCAAGAAGGCCACCAAGATCTTCCTCGTAGCCATGATCGGCTATCTGGTCTTCTCGCTGCTGAACCTCGTGCTGATGTGGACGAACGTCCTGCCCGCTGAGCAAGCCTTCGGTCTGTACAGCGCGAAGATCATGGGTATCCCGCTCGGTCTGATCATCGGCGTGCTCGTGGTCATCATGGCCGCGTATTCGCTGGTGCTCGACTTCGACCAGATCCAGCAGGGTGTGCGCAACGGCGCTCCCCGCAAGTACGGCTGGCTCGGCGCCTTCGGCATCATGGTCACCGTCGTCTGGCTGTACGTGGAGATCCTGCGGATCATCGCGATCGCCCGCGGCAACAACTGACGCCCGTCGCGACAGAGGCCCGTCTCCCCTCGGGGAGGCGGGCCTCTTGCCATATCCGGGGAGTGCGGCGCAAGGGGTTGGCACGCGACTGCCGATCGCGGCACTGTGGATATCACGAAGCCCCGGCACCCCGGGGCTCCCGACATCAAGGAGCTGACCATGAGCTTTCTCGGCTTTCTTCTCCTCGGCCTCATCGCCGGAGCCATCGCCAAGCTGATCCTGCCCGGTAAGCAGGGAGGCGGGTGGTTCGTTACGCTGCTGCTCGGCGTCGTCGGCGCCCTGCTCGGAGGATGGCTCGGCAGCCTGATCCTCAACCGTCCTCTCACGGAGTTCTGGGACCTCGGAACCTGGCTCCTCGCCATCGGCGGCTCGATCATCGTGCTGCTGATCTACGGCCTCATCGTCGGCCGTGGCCAGAAGGTCAACGACTGACGCGCGACCCCACTCGACGCGCCCCCGCGTCATCACGCCCGTCCCTCACGGCTGCGACAGCATCCGTGAGGGGCGGGTCTTTTCGTTTCCCCCGGACCCGTCCTCGCGGGGATGGCCCGGCCCTACGGCGGGGCTCAGCTCACCGCCCCGCGGGCCTTGCGCTCCAGCAGCGCACGCTCGCGGTCGTTGCCCGCGATGCCCGCGGCGACCGCGAACTCGCTGCGGGCCTCGTCTTCCCGCCCGAGACGCCGCAGCAGCTCGCCACGCGTCGCCGGGAGCAGGTGATAGCCGCGCAGCGCGCCCGACGCCGCGAGCTGGTCGACGATGCGCAGCGCCGACGCGGGGCCCGTGGCCATCGCCACCGCCGCGGCGCGGTTCAGCTCCACGACCGGGGACGGGGCCAGGCGACCGAGCGCCTCGTACAGCAGCACGATCCGATCCCAGTCGGTGTCGTCGACCGAGGCCGCGATGGCATGGCACTCCGCGATCGCTGCCTGCAGGCCGTACACCCCGCGACCGCGTCCCAGCCCGTCCGCCGTCGCCAGCGCGGCGCGACCCCGGACGATGCGACTGCGATCCCAGCGGCCACGATCCTGATCCGCGAGCAGCACCGGGTCGCCGTTCGCGTCGCGGCGGGCCGGGAACCGGGCGGCGGTGAGCTCCATCAGCGCGAGCAGACCGTGCACCTCCGGCTCACGCGGCATCAGCGCCGCCAGCACGCGCGCGAGACGGATCGCCTCCTCGCTCAGCTCCGGACGCATCAACTCCGGGCCGCTGCTCGCCGCGTGCGCCTCGTTGAACACCAGATACAGCACGCCCAGGACCGCCCCGAGCCGTTGCGCATGCTGGTCGCGCGGCGGCACCTCGAACGGCGCATGGGCCGCCGCGAGCGTCTTCTTGGCCCGCACGATGCGCTGCTGCACGGTCGCGGTCGGCACCAGGAACGCCCGGGCGATCTCCTCGCTCGACAACCCGCCGACCACGCGGAGGGTCAGCGCGACCTGCGCCTCCCTCGACAGCACGGGGTGGCACGCGATGAAGATGAGCCGCAGCACGTCGTCGTCGACCTCATCGGGGTCCCACGGATCCCGCACCTCGGCCTGCTCGCGCTCCAGGTCGTGCGCGATCAGGGCCAGACGGTCGTCCAGCCGCTCCCGACGCCGCCACGCGTCCACCGCCTTGCGCTTGGCGACCGCGGTGAGCCACGCGGCCGCATTGCGCGGCACCCCGTCGACGGGCCACTGGCGCAGTGCGTCGACCAGCGCCTCCTGCGCCAGATCCTCGGCGAGCCCGAAGTCGCCGACCATGCGGGTGAGCGTGCCCACGATGCGTGCGGACTCGATGCGCCACACCGCGGCGACGGCCCGCTCCGCCGACCCCTCTGCGGGGGCGGAGCGTGCCGTCACGTCGTGCGCGTCCATCGGCCGGCGGTCACTGCTGCTCGGCGCGGCGGGCCTGCTCCTCGCGCCAGCCCGCCTCCTTCTCGATCCACTCGTTGTCGGCGGGGAAGTCCTCCGGGCCGGTCACGCGGCGCACCTCGAGGTACGACCCGGGTCCGAGCGGCGCACGGCTCGCCCACTCCGCAGCCTCCTCGCGCGACGACACCTCCACGATCCAGAAGCCGTTGAACAGCTCCTTCGTCTCCCCGTAGGGGCCATCGGTGATCAGCGGCTTGTCGGCGCTGAAGTCCACCACGAAGCCCTCCGCGGCGTCCGTCAGGCCCTCGCCGGCGACCAGCACGCCCGCCTTCATCATCGACTCGTTGTACCGCCCCATGGCCTCGATGACCTGCTCGAAGGGCATCTCCTGGTACGCCGCCACCGCGTCGTCGGTCGCGCGCATGATGAGCATGAACTTCATGATGTTCTCCTTGTCGGATGGGGCCGTCTCTCGACCCTCTCACTGAAGACGTCGAACGGGAACGGCCCGGATCGACATCGACGGAGAAGTTTTCCTGCGACGTCCGCGCCGCCGCGGATCAGGCGCGTCGAGAGGGGCGGGCGGAGACCTCGGCGATCACGCCCGTGAGGGCGGCGAGGGAGCGCTCGGGGCTCCAGGCCGCCGCGACCGACGGCGCCTCGGCGCGCAGCACGGCCAGACGATCGGCATCGGTCAGCAGATCGCGGAGCGCGGTCGCCAGTGCGCCCTCGTCGCCCGCGGGCACCAGCACGCCGCCACCCGCCCCGAGCACATCGCGGATGCCGTAGCGGACGTCGTAGGACACGACCGGTGTGCCGTGCAGCAGCGCCTCCACGACCCCGAGCGGCTGCCCCTCGAACGCGGTCGACGTGAGCAGCAGCGACGCCCGGTCGAGCACCGTGGCCGGGTCGTCGGCATACCCGCCGAGCACCACGCGGTCGCCCGCGTCGAGCTGGGCGATCAGCGCCGCCAGCTGCTCCTGCTCCGGCCCCGTGCCCCAGATCTCCAGCCGCGTGCCGGCGACGTCGGCGGCGAGGAACGCGCGGATCGCGTGGTCGATGCGCTTGCCGGGCGCGAGACGTCCCAGCACCACCACGAGACCGTCTTCGCGCAGGTCGGCGCGGGCCGTGACCGGCGCGATCGGGTTGGGCACCACGACGTGATTCGCGGACGCCCCGAAACGCGCGACCACGTCGTCACGCTGCGTCGCGGTCGGCCAGACCACCGCGTCGAAGCGGTCGGCCAGGCGGAACCACCGCGTCCACAGCGTGTTCATGGTCGCGTCCGGCGTGTACGGCGCCTCCACGTGCATCGTGTGGATCGTGTGGACGATGCGCACGCGCGGGTCGTCCCAGTCGGCGATGAGCTCGCCCAGCTGCCGCGACTCGCAGATCACGACGACGCGACGGTCGCCCGAGGCGGCCACGACGTGGTCGAGCCACGCCCGGTACAGGCCGCGGAAGCCGTGCAGGGCGCCGGCCACTGCTCCCGCGGCGTCGTACACCAGCACCGGCTCGTCGGTCAGGTGCCAGTCCGGGTTGCCCGGGATCACCGGGAGCGCGGCGAACGGGCGGCCCTCGACGTCGCGCAGCACCCGGTACTCGACGTCGGGGTCGGCGACGACGGCGGCATCGGCGGCCTCCCGCAGCCACGCGGCCGCCCCGCCCTCCGGTGCGACGGCCTCATCGAAGAGGTTGCGCATCCGCCCCGGGTCGGACAGCGCGCCGCGCTCCGTGAACACCCGTCGATGCTCCGCGTGGTCGGCGGCGGTGCCCGGATCGAACGTCAGCAGTTCCGGTCCGGCGCCGTCGCCGACGCCCGCCGCGGCCAGCATCCGGGCGCGGGCGAGGGTCGCGATCGTGTATCCGCCGTCGAGCCCCGGGATGAGGCGGCTGGACAGCACCAGGTAGTCCGCGTCCGGAAGCACGGGTGGGGACTCCTCGGTCATCGTCTCGCACCTCCTCGGCGGACGCGGGAGCCGATCACTCGGCCCCCGTCACTCCCACTCGATCGTCCCCGGGGGCTTCGACGTGACGTCGAGCACGACCCGGTTCACGTCGCGCACCCCGTTCGTGATGCGGTTCGAGATCTTCGACAGCACGTCGTACGGCAGGCGCGTCCAGTCGGCGGTCATGGCGTCTTCGCTCGACACCGGACGCAGCACGATCGGGTGGCCGTACGTGCGGCCGTCGCCCTGCACGCCCACCGAGCGCACGTCGGCCAGCAGCACCACGGGGCACTGCCAGATCTCCTGGTCGAGTCCCGCCTTCGTCAGCTCTTCGCGGGCGATGGCGTCGGCCTCACGCAGAATCTCGAGACGGTCAGCGGTGACCTCACCGATGATCCGGATGCCGAGACCGGGCCCCGGAAACGGCTGCCGTCCGACGATCGCCTCGGGGATGCCGAGTTCACGGCCGATCGCACGCACCTCGTCTTTGAACAGGGCCCGCAGCGGCTCGATCAGCTCGAAGTCGAGGTCGTCGGGCAGGCCGCCCACGTTGTGATGCGACTTGATGTTCGCGGTGCCCGCGCCTCCGCCGGACTCCACCACGTCGGGGTAGAGCGTGCCCTGCACGAGGAACTTCACCGGGGCGCCGCCGTCGGCCTTCGCCTCTTCCACGAGGTCGAGCTGCACCTTCTCGAACGCGCGGATGAACTCGCGGCCGATGATCTTGCGCTTCTCCTCCGGGTCGGTCACACCCTTCAGGTGTCCGAGGAAGGTCTCGGCCGCGTCGACCGTGATGAGCCGCACGCCGGTCGACTCGACGTAGTCCTTCTCGACCTGCTCGCGCTCGCCCTTGCGGAGCAGCCCGTGGTCGACGAACACCGCCGTGAGCTGGTCGCCGATGGCCTTGTGGACGAGAGCGGTCGAGACCGCGGAGTCGACGCCGCCGGACAGCGCCGAGATGACGCGGGCGTCGCCGACCTGCTCGCGGATGCGCTCGACCTGCTCGGCGATCACGTTGTCGGGGTTCCAGTCGGACGCGAGCCCCGCGCCCTTGTGGAGGAAGTTCTCCAGCACGCGCTGGCCGTGGTCGGAGTGCTTGACCTCGGGGTGCCACTGCACGCCGTAGAAACGGCGCTCCTCGTTCGCGAACGCCGCGACCTTGGTCGCCTCGGTCGTGGCGAGGACCTCGAAGCCCTCCGGCGCCTTCGCGACCTGGTCGCCGTGACTCATCCACACGTTCTGCTCCGGGGGCTGCCCGCCCAGCAGGACGCCGCCGTCGCCGGAGATCACGGCATCGGTGGCGCCATACTCGCGCAGCCCGGTGTTCGCGACCTCGCCGCCGAGGGTCTGCGCCATGTACTGGAAGCCGTAGCAGATGCCCAGCGTGGGCACGTCGAGGTCGAACACGGCGGGGTCGAGCTTCGGCGCCCCCTCCTCGTACACCGACGACGGGCCGCCGGACAGGATGATCGCCACCGGGTTCTTGGCGGCGATCTCCGCGGCCGTGGCCGTGTGCGGCACGATCTCGCTGTAGACGCCGGCCTCGCGCACACGACGGGCGATCAGCTGCGCGTACTGCGCGCCGAAGTCGACGACGAGCGCGGGGCGCTGCTGGGTCTCGGACTGTTCGGTCAACGGACACCTTCCGGGGCGGTCGCGGAGGCCTCCTCGGCCTCCCGGGTGGCGAGATAGGACTTCACTTCACGGGCGACGATGGCCTCCATGAAGAACGACAGCAGCGGCACGACACCGCCGAGGGCGAGCAGGATGAACCGCGGGAACGGCCAGCGCATCAGGCTCCACATGCGGAAGCATGCGAACAGGTAGACCACGTAGAACCAGCCGTGGGCCACCAGGATGAACAGCGACAGGTTGAAGCCGTCGCCCAGCGACGTCATCTCGCAGGAGTTCGTCATCGGGGCGAACAGCGACCACCACTGGCAGTCGGGGCCCGCGATCACGCCCGCGAACCAGAGCGGTCCGCCGGAGCCTCCTGCGAAGAGCTCGAGGTGGATCGGCGTGTACTTGAGCACCATCTCGGTCAACAGCAGGAGCAGCATGACTCCCGTGATGATCGACGCGATCTGGTAGAACTTCAGCGCACCGCGGATCGCCGGAAAGCTGGCGACTTTCGGTTCGGGCATGGGTCCAGTCTAGTCGGGGTCGCCCGATGCCGAATCCGGCCGGCGGCTCCGTCGCCCGCGGCACGACGGAGGCCGCCGGGATCGCTCCCGACGGCCTCCGCTGCGATCATCCGCTCCGGACTCAGAACCAGCCGGAGATGAGGTCCCACAGCCAGTCGATGATCGCGCCGACGATGCCGCCCGCACGGTTCACCGTGACGGTCGCGGTCGCCGCGTCACCGTCGGCCTGAGCCGCCGAGACCGTGTACTTGCCCGGCTGTGCGCTCTTCGGCACGGTCACCTGCGTGGTGAACGTCCCGTCGGCGCCGACCTGCACCGTGCCGACCTGCACCGCCGCGCCCTTCTTGGGCTGCAGCGCGATCGTCACGGTCTCGCCCGGCACATACCCCTCGCCCGTGACCGTGAGCTTCTTGCCCGCAGCCACCTTGAAGGAGCCGAGCTCGATCGTGCCGGCGAACTCCTCCTGGCCGGCGATCGTGAGGGGCACCTGCACCGTGGTGCCCGTCGCGGGGACGTTCACCGTCAGCACCTGGTCGCCGAACACCCCGGACGGCACCGCGAACGTGAGCGCCGCACGGCCGCCCTCGTCCGTGGTGTCGACCACGGCCGGGTCGACCGTGCCCGAGGCGAGCGCCGTGTCGCCGAGCGACAGCGTCACCTCGCCCGGTGCGGCCTCTCCGCCGCTGAACGCGAGCGACGAGAGCGACACCGTCACCTGGTCGCCGGCGCTGTACCCGTCGGCATCGGCCGGGCTGAGCGTCACGCCGACCGCGCGCTGGGCGAGATCGGGCGTCGCGGTCTTGTTCGCGTCGAACCAGTCCACCATCGACTGCAGGTCGATCTTGCCGGTGTCGCGCTTGCCCGCGCCCTCCTTGAAGGTGGCGAAGTTGTCGCCACCCGCCGCGAGGAACGAGTTCGCCGCCACCGTGTACTGCGCGTCCGGGTCGACCGGGGCGCCGTTCAGCGTGATCGACGTGATGCGCGAGCCCTGCGCCGCGGTCGGGTCGTAGGTGTAGACGAGACCCTTCGAGACGCCGAGCTTGAGGAACGGACGTGCCGACCCCGCCGGCTGCCACTGCTCCTCGAGCACGCCCTTGAGCTGCGTGCCGGTGAGGGTCAGGGTGACCAGCGTGTTGGCGAAGGGCTGGACCGTGGCCGCCTCGCGGTAGGTGACGTTGCCGTTCGGATCGCTCGCGGACGACGACGCGTACGTGAGGTTCGCGCGGATGCCTCCCGGGTTCATGAGCGCCAGGTCGGCGCCCGTGGACCACTGCTGCACGTCGGCCACGAAGTTGCCGATCGTGGACTCGCCGCCGCGGTTCTCCGAGCCGTTCGTCTGCCGCGCCCGGTTGAAGTCGGCGGTGATGTCGCCCACCTTCACGGCGCCCAGCACGTCGGCCTCGGCCTTGGCGGCGTCGACGATCGCCTGCACCTCCGGCACCGCCGGGTACAGCGGCTTGCCGGCGGCCGTGAGCGGCTTGATCTCGTTGGTGATCGAGAGCAGCTCCTTCGTGGTCGGGTCGACCTGCAGGTTCATCAGCCCGAGGTTCTCGCCGTACTGCCCGGCGGAGACCACGGGGCGACCGTCGATCACGTGGTTGTACGCGAGGTGCGTGTGCGCCGACACGATCGCGTCCACGTCGTCGTCCACCCCGTAGACGATCTCACCCAGCGGGGAGTCCTCCGTGATGGCCGACAGCGCGGTGCTCTCGGCCCCCTCGTGCACGAGCAGGATCACGACATCCGCCTCGCCGTTGGACGCGTCACCGTCGCGCAGGTCGTCGGCCACCGCGTTGACGGAGTCGACGATGCTGCGCACCTCGAGATCGGCGATGCCCTCCGGGGACACCAGCGAGTCGAGGTCTTCCGTGACGGCGCCGACGAACCCGACGCGCACGCCGTCGACCTCCTTCACCCAGGCCGGGGCGAGCGCGGGCTCACCGGTCTCGGTGACGAACACGTTCGACGAGATGTACTCCCAGTCCGCACGGTCCTGCACGCGATCGCGCAGGTCCTCCCAGCCCTGGTCGAACTCGTGGTTGCCCGCGGCGCTCACATCGAGGCCCGCCGCGTTGAGCGCGTCGATCGTGGGGTTGTCGTCGTTGATGAAGGAGGTGAACGTCGACGCGCCGATCAGGTCGCCGGCTCCCGCGAAGATCAGGTTCGGGTTCGCGTCACGGAACTGCTGCACCGCACCGGCGAGCACCGCGGCACCGGCCGCGGCCCCGTCGGCCTCGATGCGGCCGTGGAAGTCGTTCACCGTGACCACGTCGATGCTCACCGGCGGGATCTCCGCGGAGACGCCGACGATGATCGGGTCGTGGTCGCTGGAGCGGTACGGGGTGCCCTCCTCGGTGGCGCCGAACGCGTAGCCGCGGTCGCTCCACTCCGGCGAGTTGATGCCCCAGACGCCCGCGCCGGTGATCGACGAGACGAGCGACGGCGACGCGATCATGTGGTCGAGCGAGCCGAGCTCGCCGTCGAACGTGTACGTGTACTGACCGTCGGTCTCGTCGGCGACCAGGTCGCTCCACCCCTGCGAGGTGAAGACGTCGATCGGGTCTTCCTTGCCATAGGCGTTGAAGTCGCCGATCAGGAGTATGTCGCTGCTGCCGGTCGTCTCTTCCAGCTCCGCCGTGAAGGCGAGGATCGCGTTCGCCTGCGCCACGCGGTCGGCGTTGAAGAAGCCCTGGCCGTCGGCCGGCTCCGCCCCCGCACCCTCGGGCGGCGACTTCGACTTCAGGTGGTTCGCGACCACGGTGACCACGCGGCCGTCGATGTCGAACGCCTGCGCGATCGGCTCGCGCGCGTTACCCCACACCGACTCGTCGGTCGTCGTGAGACTGTCACCGACCCGCTTCACGGCGTCCTTCTTGTAGATGATCGCGTTGGTGATGTAGTCGGTCGTCGCCGCATCGTTCAGCGCCTCGGGCGTGGGCACGTAGCCCCACACGTCGCTGCCGGCGTCGGCGTTCAGGCCGGCGACCAGATCCTTCAGCGCCGTGTCGACCGGCTTGCCGAGCTTGACCGAGTTCTCGATCTCCATGAGCGAGACGATCTCGGCGTCGAGGCCGTTGATCGCCGCGACGATCTTGGACTTCTGGATCGCGAACTGCGCGGCGTTCGCGGCGCCCCGCGCGTTGGAGTTCTCGCTCTTCAGCGTCGTGAAGTAGTTGTAGACGTTGAACGACGCCACCTGCACGTCGCCGCCCACCTCGGGCGCCTCCGTCGGACGCGGGTTCGTCGCCGCGAAGCCGACCTTCAGCTCGGCGGGCGAGGAGTCGTCGATCGGCACGACCGGCTGCAGACGCCAGTCGTCGAAGCCCCACTGCAGCACGTAGCCGTTGTCGCCGAAGTCGACCGTGTCGCCGTTGCGGACGACCTGGTCCTTCGTGAAGTAGGGCTGCTGACCCGGGTGGCCGCTGTTGGTCACCTGGATCGACCAGCCGTCGTCGAGCAGGATGCGGTTGGCGCGGTTGGCCGCGGCGATCGCGGCGGCGTCGGCACCGGGACGCGTGGTCTCGGTGCTCTTCACGGCCAGGGCATCTCCTGCGTTCAGCCACAGCGTGCCGTAGTTGTACAGCTGGTGGCTCGACGCCAGGCGGTAGGTGCCCTCGGGCGCGACGAGCATGTTCTCGTACTGCTCCCGGTCGGCGCCCTGCACCGTGGCGGGCAGCGGAGTGACCGCGGGCACGCCGACGCCCGGCGTGACCACCGTCACGTCCGCCGCGGCGGCCGGGTTCACCTGCGTCTGGCCGTAGTACTCGCTCACGGTGCCGGTGACCGAGACCAGGTCGCCGATCGCGAGCGTGGGGGCCAGCGCGTTCAGGAAGACGAAGACGCCGTCGGAGGCGCCGGGGGTCGCGTCGGTCGCGCCGCCCGAGCCCTGGGTCTGGATGACGATGCCCTTGTAGCCGCCCGTGCGGTAGTCGGCGGTGACGACGCCCTCGACCTGCACGCGCGTGCCGTTCAGTGGCGAGACGTCGGTGGTGCCCTGCACCTCGGCGATGGTCGCCTTCTGCGGCTCCGTGCCGGGGTCGGTGCCCGGGTCGGTGCCCGGGTCGGTGCCGGGGTCGGTGCCACCGGAGTTCTGCGGGGTGATGGTGGCGGACAGCGAGAAGTCGACGCCGTTGTCGTCGGTGTCCGCGCCGTTCGTGCGGTTCAGCGACCGCACGTCGGTGTTGCCCGACGGCGCCGTGGCCGCCTTCGTCTCGAACGTGTTGGAGGTGCCGTAGCCGAGCAGGTCGACGACGCCGTCGGCTCCCGCAGCGGACCCGGGGGCGAGCGTGATCGCCGTGGTGCCCTCGACCAGGGCGATGGTGCCGTTCGTCCCGCTCGGGGTGAGGCCGGTGACCGCGTCGGGCGTGGGCAGCGCGGCGCCGTTCGTGCCGTTGCTGTTGCCCTGCACCAGGAAGTAGCCGCCGGCGGGGATGCTGCCGGTGAGCGGCGCGATCCCGGTGAACGCCGCGGAGCCGGTCGCCGAGCGGTACTGCAGGGACATGCCGTCGAGCGACACCGCCTCGGACGTGGGGTTGTACAGCTCCACGAACTTGTTCGTGTACGCCGCACCGGCACTGCCTCCGGAGAGGTACGCCTCATTGATCACCACCCCGGTCCCGGTCGGATCGGCGACGGCGGGCGTCGCGACCAGCGAGCCGAGGCCCAGGGTGGCGACGCAGGTCACGGCGAGAGCGCCGATGCGCCCCCTGGTTCTGCGGTGCGAGACGGGGGTCATGGGCTCCCCGTGCTCTGAAGCGGACATCATCGGTGCTGTCTCCTCGATCGTGTATCGACCCTGCTCAGGACGCTGTCACCGCACGCATCGGGAACTCCCAGCGTGCGCACATGGAGCGAGCATACGAAGCGGGTCGGACATCCTCAACGGAGTTTTCACGATGGTCACCGACTGCTCACCGAAGGGCCGCGCGCACCCCTGACGAAGGTTCACATCGGGGCACGGCCGCGCGCAGAAGCGCACCGGAGGTCGCGCGGATGCGCACGCCGTTCAGACGCTCTCGGCCGCCGCCGCGTCCTCGAACTCCTCGACCTCGCGCTCCCACGCGTCCTTCGCCAGGCGGTACCAGAGATAGAACGCGAAGCCCGCGAAGATCGCCCACTCCACCGCGTAGAACACGTTGAGCCAGTTCACCGGCGACTGCTCATCGGGCGCCGGCGAGGAGATGTCCTCGAGGCCCGCCGTCGCGGTGGTCGAGGCGAGATACGGGCGGTACACGTCGAGCTGCTCCGTGTCGTGCCAGCGGCTGAGCAGCGCGGCGGGCGACATGCGGTCGAGACGCTCCGGGTCGCTGCGCGGCGGCACCGACGGCCCCTCGTCCGAGATGATGCGCCCCGCGACCTCGACCGGGCGACCGTCGGCCTCCGCGGCCAGGCGCTCCACCGCGGCATCGGCGGCCGCGCGGTCGGGAGCCCAGCCGATCGCCACGGCGATCGACACACGCTCGTCCACCCGCAGCTGTCCGGTGACCCAGAACCCCTCGACGCCGTCGTTGAAGCGGCTCGACACCACCAGGAAGTCGTCCGGGATCCACGTCCCGCTCGTCTCGACCCGCTGCCCCACGAGGGGTTCGGCGAGGTACTGCCCCGGCTCGACCACGTCGGACAGCGGCCGCACCTGCTCGGTCACGCCGGGCGGCGGCGGGTCGGTCTCGATCGCGCGCTCCAGCTGCCACTGCCCGAGCCACGCGAACACCCCGGCGACCACGAGGCACAGCAGCAGCATGCCGATCCAGCGTCCGCGCAGCATGACCTCACGGAGGGTCGGCGGGAACGGGGCGGGGGCGGTCACGGTGCAGCGGTGGCGGCTCAGGCCTCGTACGGGGCGAGCACGACCTCGACCCGCTGGAACTCCTTGAGGTCGGAGTATCCGGTGGTCGCCATCGACTTGCGCAGCGCGCCGATGAGGTTCGCGGTGCCGTCGGCCACGGGCGCAGGGCCGTACAGGATCTCCTCGAGCGTGCCGATGCCGCCCACCTCGACCCGGCGGCCGCGCGGGAGCTTGGGGTGGTGCGCCTCGGGGCCCCAGTGGAAACCCTGCCCCGGCGCGTCGGTCGCGCGGGCGAGGGCCACGCCGAGCATGACCGCGTCGGCGCCCATCGCGAGAGCCTTCACGATGTCGCCCGAGGTGCCGACGCCGCCGTCGGCGATCACGTGCACGTAGCGCCCGCCCGACTCGTCGAGGTAGTCGCGGCGCGCAGCGGCGACGTCGGAGACCGCGGTGGCCATCGGGGCGTGGATGCCGAGGGTGGCGCGCGTGGTGGACGCCGCTCCCCCGCCGAAGCCGACCAGCACGCCGGCCGCGCCGGTGCGCATCAGGTGCAGCGCCGCGGTGTAGGTGGCGGCGCCGCCCACGATGACCGGGACGTCGAGGTCATAGATGAACTTCTTGAGGTTGAGCGGCTCTGCCACGCTCGACACGTGCTCCGCCGAGACGGTGGTGCCGCGGATGACGAACAGGTCGACACCCGCCGCGGCCACGGTGTCGTAGAACTCCTGGGTGCGCTGCGGCGTGAGGGAACCGGCGACGGTGACACCGGCCTCGCGGATCTCGGCCAGGCGCCGCGTGATGAGCTCGGGCTTGATCGGCTCGGCGTACAGCTCCTGCATGCGCACGGTCGCCCGGTCGTCGGCGAGACCCGCGATCTCCGCGAGCAGCGGCTCCGGGTCCTCGTACCGGGTCCACAGACCCTCGAGGTCGAGCACGCCCAAGCCGCCCAGCTGGCCGAGCATGATGGCCGTGCGCGGGCTCACGACGGAGTCCATCGGCGCGCCGAGCACCGGGATCTCGAAGCCGAAGGCGTCGATCGTCCAGGCGGTCGACACGTCCTCCGGGTTGCGCGTGCGCCGCGAGGGCACCACCGCGATGTCGTCGAACGTGTACGCGCGACGGGCGCGCTTTCCTCGGCCGAGCTCGATCTCCATGGTCACCCGTCCAGCCTACCGGGCACCCCGAGGGGGCGCGTGCCCGCGGTCACCGGGCCCGTGCCACGCGGCGCTCGTCCCACACCGGCTCGTCCGACTCGTACACCTCGCCGTCGGAGCCGAACACGAGGAACCGGTCGAACGACCGCGCGAACCAGCGGTCGTGCGTGACCGCGAGCACCGTCCCCTCGAACCGCGCCAGCGCCTGCTCCAACGCCTCCGCCGACTCCAGGTCGAGGTTGTCGGTCGGCTCGTCGAGCAGCAGCAGGGTCGCGCCGGACAACTCCAGCAGCAGCACCTGGAACCGCGCCTGCTGCCCACCGGACAGCGACTCGAACGTCTGCAGCGCCTGCCGCACCAGCCCGTAGCGGTCGAGCGCCGAGCTCGCGGCGTCCCGGGGCATCCCCGACCGGCGGTCGTCGCCGCGGTGCAGGATCTCCAGCAGCGTGCGTCCGACGAACTCCGGGTGCGTGTGGGTCTGCGCGAACAGCCCCGGCACCACGCGCGCCCCCAGCACCGCGCGACCGGTGTGCGCGACGGGACTCAGGTCTTCCGCGGCGGAGGAGACGTGACCCAGGGTCGGGTCGGGGTCGCTGCCGCCGCGCGCGAGCAGTCGCAGGAAGTGCGACTTGCCCGAGCCGTTCGAGCCCAGCACGGCCACGCGGTCGCCGAACCACACCTCCGCGTCGAAGGGACGCATGAGCCCGGTCAGCTCGAGCCGCTCGGCCACCACGGCGCGCTTGCCCGTGCGCGAGCCCCGCAGGCGCATGTCGAACTCCTGCGCGGGCGGACGCTCCTCGGGCGGCCCCGCCTCCTCGAACTTGCGCAGTCGCGTCTGCGCCGCCTGGTAGCGGGAGGCGAAGCCGTCGTTCGCCGAGGCCTTCACCTTGAGGTTCGCGACCAGCACGCGCAGCTTCTCGTGCTGCTCGTCCCACCGACGGCGCAGCTCGTCGAGCCGCTCCATGCGGTCGATGCGCGCCTGCGGGTAGCTCGCGAAGCCGCCGCCGTGCACCCACGCCGTCGAACCGGCTGCCCCTGGTTCGAGCGTGATGAGCCGGTCGGCCGCGCGAGCGAGCAGCTCGCGGTCGTGCGACACGAGCAGCACGGTCTTCGCGGTCTGCCGCAGCTGTTCCTCCAGCCACCGCTTGGTCGGGACGTCGAGGTAGTTGTCCGGCTCGTCGAGCAGGAGCACCGCGTCGGGTCCGCGCAGCAGAGCCTCGAGCGCCAGGCGCTTCTGCTCGCCGCCGGACAGCGACGTGAGCTCGCGGTACCGCGCCCGCTCGAACGGCACGCCGAGCGCCGCCATCGTGCACTGGTCCCATACGGTCTCGTGCTCGTAGCCGCCGGCGTCGGCGTACTCCGCGATGGCTGCGGCGTACGCCATCTGCGTGTCGTGCTCATCACGGTCGATCAGGGCGTTCTCCGCCGCGTCGAGGGCTTCGGCGGCGGCGCGGATGCGGGCGGGGGCGACGCGCACGAGGAGCTCATGCACGGTCTGCCCCGGCTCGCCGTGCCCGACGAACT
Organism: Microbacterium sp. K35; assembly: GCF_004794375.1. Classification (NCBI taxonomy): domain Bacteria; kingdom Bacillati; phylum Actinomycetota; class Actinomycetes; order Micrococcales; family Microbacteriaceae; genus Microbacterium; species Microbacterium sp. K35. The sequence continues at coordinate 23,329 of NZ_SSDM01000241.1, forward strand.
GATCCATCACGCCGAGTCCGCCGTCGATGGTGACGACGCCGTCGTCGGCCGCCTGGTCGCCGCGGATGATCCGCAGGAGCGTGGTCTTGCCCGCGCCGTTCGGCCCGATGAGCGCGCTCGTCGAGCCGGCGCCGACCCGGAACGAGACCTCGTCGAGCAGCGGTCTTCCGTCGGGAAGCGTCAGCGAGATGCCTGATGCGTCGATGTACCCCACAGTGCGTGGCCGTCCTTCCGCCCGCGCACAGCGAGCCGACCAGACTATCAGGATGCTGCGACCGAGGAGGTCCGGGTCAGTCCGCGCGGCTCAGAGTCTGCAGCACCTCGGTTTTCGGCGCCGCCGGCAGGACGAAGCGGAACTCGGTCCCCACGCCCTCCTGACTCGTCACGTCCATCGAACCGCCGTGCGCCAGCACGATCGCGCGGGTGATCGTGAGGCCGAGCCCCACGCCGGGCACGGCATTCCGCGTGGCCGTCGAGGCCCGGAAGAACCGCGTGAAGAGCATGCCCTGCTCGTCCTCCGGGATCCCGACGCCGGTGTCCGCGACCGAGATCTGCACGCCGCCGTCCACGCGCCGCACGGCCGCCGTGACCCGGCCGCCGCTCGGCGTGAACTTGATCGCGTTCGACAGGAGATTGTCGACGGCCTGCCCGATCCGCCCCGGATCCACGAGCAGCCGGATCGGCTCGTCGCCCGCGTCCGCCACCAGCTCGATGCCCTCCCGCTGCGCGTGCGGGCCCGCGGATGCGACCGCCGACCGCACGAGCTCGGCAACGTCGGCCTCCACGCGCTCCAACGGGAAGCGCCCCGACTCCACCTGGGCGGTGAACAGCAGGTCGCCCACCAGGTTGAGCAGGCGCTTCGCGTTGCGCTCGATGATCCCAACGAACTCCTGCTGATCCTCGGTCAGCGGCTGGCCCGGATCGTTCTGCAGCAGGTCGAGGAAGCCGATGATCGCGCTGAGCGGCGTGCGCAGCTCGTGCGAGATCATGCCCACGAACTCGTCCTTCATGCGGGCCACCTCCACCGCCCGCGTCTCATCGGTCAGCACGAACAGGTAGCCCTGCTGGGCACCGGAGCCGTCCTTATGCGGACTCACCGTCACCCGCGCGGGAACGGTCGTGCCGCCCGCCGTGGTGACCTCCACGTCGCCGTCGACCGTGACCCCCTCGTCGGCCTGCGCGAACAGCGCCCGGATGCCCTCGGGCGCCGGCCCCGCACTCGCCCCCGCGACGGACGCCTCTCCCGACGCCTCCCGTCGCGCTGCCGTGTCCTCGGCGAGCATCGACAGCACCGTTCGGGAGAAGAACCGGTCGATGCGAACGTCGTCGAGCGCCTCGTCGGCCGTGAGTCCGAGCAGCCGCACGGCACCGGGGTTCCACGCCGTGATGCGCCCCGCGCGGTCGGTGGCGATCACGGCCTGCGCGGTGATCGACGACCACAGGCTCTCGAACGAGTCCAGCAGCACCCGGTACTCGTGCTCCTTCTGCCGCAGCTGCACGATCATCGCCACGTTCTCGGACAGCGCCCTGGTGCGCTCGGTCACCAGATCCTCGGCCTGCTCCACCCGCATCCGCTGCTGCCGCGACAGCTCGTTCACCACGGCGGCGACCGCCGCGAACACGAGCGGCCCCACCACGCCGCGCAGCCACACGACGGCGTTCGACGGCGGGTCGGTGATGTACGGCATGAGCAGAGCGAGCGACGACAGCGCGCCGACCACGAACACCCACCGGATGCCGGGGGCGGCCGCGATCCAGATGATCGGCAGCAGCACGAGCGAGCTGAACAGCGACGCTGCCCCGCCCGTCCCCGCACGGAAGAGGCCGAGCCCCACGATGTCGAGCATGGGGACCGCCAGCACGATCCAGCCCTCGCGCACGTGCAGGGCGCTGAGCACCCCGGCCTGCAGCGTGGCCAGCAGCACGATGCCGATGCCGATCAGCGCCGCGCCGAGGTGCGTGAACGGCAGCCCGGGGATGGCCCACGTCATGCTGCCCGCGATCACCGTCGCGACCAGGGTGGGCGCCTGCTTCACGATCGGACTCGGGTTGTCGAACACCCGGTACCAGCGGCTCTCGGCGCGCTCGAGCGGCGTGGCCCTCATCGCGGCACCCCCTCGACCACGCGGTGCAGGTCGGCCCCCGTGACGGGTTTCGGCAGCGCCGCGTCGGCCGGCGGGTAGTCCGCGACATCGAGCACGGAGCTGACCACGAGGTAGCAGTCGGGGAAGCGCTCGTGGATGAGACGCGAGCAGGCGTGACCGGAGATGCCGGGGAGCAGCAGATCGAGCACGGCGACGACCGGATGGATGTCGGGGAAGGCGGCGATCGCGGACTCGGCATCGGGCGCGATGAAGACGTCGAAGCCCTCCCGGTCGAGGTACCGCCCCAGGAGTGTCGCCTGATCGGCCGCGTCCTCGACCACGAGCGCCAGCGGCCTCCCGGTCATCGGAGGAGCAGCTCTCGCACGACCACGATCACGACCACGATGCCGAGGGAAATCAGGGCCTGCGGGATGAGCCGCTTCTCGCGCCGGGCGTCCTCGGCGATCTCCTCGACCTCGGCGTCATGCGAAGGTGCGTCCGTCATGAGTCCACCCGTCCGACCTTCTCGGTCTTGATCCACGAGGCGTCGGCGCGGCGCCACTCCTTGAGGTACGAGTCCACCGTGATCGCGCACAGCAGGGAGCCATAGCCGCACACGTAGAGGAGCAGCCCGGCGAAGAAACGCCCTCCGGGCAGGGGCTCGACGGCGCGCGCCAGCCAGATGCCGAGCATCGACACGGGGCCCCACAGGTAGAAGAACAGCAGCCACCCGAATCGCGCCTGATCCGTCGCCTCTTCGCCGAAGAGGTTCAGCAGACCGTCGAGCGTCCACGGGAACAGCGCGATGAACATCAGGATCAGCGCGCCGAGGCCGGGGAACATGATCGCCTCGCGCCACGACTGCCGGCCGATCCGCGGGTCGAGCTGCACGGAGTACAGCATCGAGAAGATGTAGATGCATGCGGCGGCGATCCACATGAAGCGGAACACGAACTCGGCGATGTCGCTGTGCAGCAGCAGGAGCGCGATCAGGCCGGCGGCGGCGAGCAGCATGAACGCCGGCAGCAGCAGGATCGTGAACCACGCCAGGCCGAAGCCGACGCTGCCGAGGTTGTGATCGCGGCTCGGGCGGAACCACAGCTTCTTGTAGATGGACGTCAGCTGCACGTTGCCGCGAGCCCACCGCAGCCGCTGCTTCCACAGGCTGTCGATCGTGCGCGGCTCCTCCGCGAGCACCACGGCGTGCGGCTCGAACACCATCCGGCGTCCGTGGAGCTGGCTCTCGAACGTGGTCATCGTGTCCTCGGCGAGGGTCCCGGTCGGGATGCGACCGCCGATGGCCTCCAGGTTCGCGCGGGAGTGCAGCTGGGCGCCGCCCGCGAGGCACGCGATGGCGCCGCCGACGTTCTGCACGCGGCGGGCCGAGAGCTGTCCGATCACGTACTCGATCGCGATGAAGCGCGTCAGGTAGTTGCGGTCGCGGCTGCCCTCCGCGATGTACGCCGTGACCGCGCCGACCTTCTCGTCGGCGAGGTGACGCGTGAGCTTGCGCAGCGAGTCGCGCGCGAAGATCACGTCGGCGTCCATGATGAGCACGGCCTCGGTCCAGTCGTCCGCGAGCACCACGTCGAGCCCGTGGTTGAGCGTGTGCGCCTTGCCCTGGCCGCCCTGCTCGCGCCGCAGATGCACGACCCGTCCGGGGTATGCCGCGGCCTTCTGCGCCACGATCTCGGGGGTGTCGTCGGTGGAGGCGTCGTCGACCACGAACACGCGCAGCCGCTCCGCCGGGTACTCCAGCTGCAGCAGCCTCTCGATCGCGGGGCCGATCACCATGCCCTCGTTCCACGCCGGGATCACCACCGCGACGTTCGGGTGGTACGGGGCGGCCTTCGGGTAGTGGTTCCGGAACGCGTGCAGCGGGAGCGCCAAGAACTGCAGGCCCGTGTTGATGACGGGCAGCGTGCCCACGAGCACGCACAGCAGCAGGACGACCACGATCACGGTCTCGTACCAGGCGAGGTCGGGCATCAGCCGCTCACCTCCACGCCGTCGAGCAGCGGAAGGATGCGGGAGTAGCGGCCGACGTCGGTGGCCACGTGACTGTCGGTCGACGCCACGACCTCGGCGCCCGCGTCACGCAGGGCGGCCAGTGCGTCGGGCCCGGGGCACGCCCACTTCTCGTTCACCTCGACGAGCGTGCCGGTGGCCGCGGCGGCGCGTGCCCACTCGCGCAGCCGTTCGGCGCCCAGCTGCTCCTCGGACAGGCCGATCTTGGGCAGGATCGAGAAGCAGTGCGCGAGCTGGTTGCCGGGGTGGCGGTGCATGGTCGCCACGACGGCCCCCACGAACTGGTCGAGCACGTCGTCGGCCGCCCAGCCCGCGGCGATGCGTTCGCGGACGGCGGTGGGGCCGAGCGGCCCGTCCTCGCCCGGGAACTGGTGGTCGGCGATCAGGATGCGGTCGATGCCGGCGGGGAGCGCGGGGATGTCGAGCGCTCCGGACGCGTCGAGGATCTTGGCCTCCACGCCCGTCAGCACCGTGAGCCCGTCCGGCATTCGCAGGGCGCGGACGGCGGCGAGGTACTCCGGCACCCAGGTCGTGCTCTGGCGCACGTGATCCACCAGGCGCACGGTGTCGAGCCCCGCGGCGACCGCGGCCGCCACGTTCTCCTCGAGTGTGGAGACCGCGTCGTCGGAGAAGGTGGAGTGCACGTGATGGTCCCCCCGGAGCACCGCGTGACTCATACGTCCTCCTGATGACCGGCGTGCTCCGAGACGAGCACGTCGTCGACCTCGACGATCACGTCTTCCAGGAACCGCACCGACGCGACCTCGCGGAACGGCACCTGCACGGGCAGCTCGCGGCCCAGGAACAGGTCGGCGACCAGCGACGGGATGTCCACGCCGGCGGCGATCGTCAGCGGGAGCGCGCCGGGGAAGCGCGGGTTGACCTCGAGCAGCACGGCACGGCCGTCGCGGTCGCGGCGCAGCTGCACGTTGGCGACGCCCACCAGGCCGATCGCCCGGGCGATCGCGGACGCGGTCTCCTCCAGCTCGGGGTCGCGCAGGGTGCGTCCGGCGATCGCGACGCCCGAGTCGACCCTCGCCCTGGTGCGCGGCACCGCGGCGACCACTGCACCGGAGGCGTCGGAGATCACGTCGACCGAGTACTCCTCGCCGGGCAGGAAGTCCTGCACGATGAGGCCCTCGTCGGTCGGCAGGGCGTCGAGCGCGGCGCGGTCGGGCACGAGGCGGATGCCCCGGCTGCCCGCTCCCTGGCGCGGCTTGGCGAACACCGGGAACTCCCAGTCGACCGCGGCGGCGTCGGGACCGGCCAGCACGGTGCGCGGGGTGCGTCCGGTCGGGGCGCAGCGCTCCGCGAGGGCGAGCTTGTCGAGGGCCGTGTGCAGCGTGTCCGACGAGGGCGCGGCCAGCACCGCGGGAGCCAGCTCGTCTCGGCGGTCCGCGAGCGCGATGAGCTCCACGTCGACGGTGGAGATCACGAGGTCGAGGTCGTCCTGGGCTACGAGTCGCGCGATCGCGGGCACGAAGTCGTCGTCGCGTCCGGGCGGCACCAGGCGACGCTGCTCCGGCGGCACCAGGTAGATCCCGCTCGCCCAGCCGTCCATGTCGGCGGCGAACACCGTCAGGTCGGAGCGACGGAGCAGGGAGCGGATCACCGCCACCCCGGCCGGTCCGCCCGCCCCGGTCACCAGCACGCGCTGCGTCATTCAGCTCTCCCGTCGTGTGAGTTCGTGTGCGCCGACGAACTCCGCCGTCTCGCGCACCACTTCCAGCGGCTCCACCGCGTCGCCCCCGCCGAATCGCGACCAGTACCGCGCGGTCGCGGTGACGAACTCGGGGGCGAGGTAGTCACGGCTCGCGGCGGCCTGCGACTGGAAGCACTCCAGCAGACGCAGCTTCTCGTCGAGGAAGCGGTCGATGCGCACGAAGCGCGTCGGTCGGTAGTCGATCGTCGAGGAGGGGCTCTGGTAGCACGCGACGGTGCCGACACGACGGGTCGCGACGATCGTGGCCTCGCTCACGGCGCGATGGTCCTGGTGCCGATCGTGCGGGGAGTGCGTGTAGACGATGGTCGGCTGGATCTCGCGCACGACCTCTTCGATCAGTCGCACGGTGGAGCCGCCGCCGGAGATCTCCGTGTCGACGAGGTCTTTCAGGAACAGGCGGGCGCCGATCCGCTCGGCCGCGGCGAGCGACTCGTTCTGGCGGCTGTCGGCGTCTCCGCCCCTGGCTCCGCGGGACAGGGTGAGGATCGTGATCGCGTCGCCGGCGGCGGCGTGGGCCGCGAGGATGCCGCCGACCCCGATCTCGACGTCGTCGGGGTGGGCGCCGATCGCGAGCACCACCTCGGTCGTCCTCGCCTCCTCGCGTCGCCGTCGGCCCTCCTCCACCAGGCGGGTCACGGCTTCCACGAGCCGGGCGTTGTCGAGCGGCTTGGTGAGGAACTCGTCGGCCTGCGCGCGCAAGGCGGACACGGCGTATTCGACCGAGACGTGCGCGGTCATCACGATCACCGGCACGGTGGGGATCGTGCGGCGCAGCTCGGCGAGCAGCTCGAGGCCGCTGAGACCCGGCATCTCGATGTCGGTGACCACCACGTCGGGCCGCACTGCGGCGACACGGTCGATCGCGGAGCGCCCGTCTTCCGCGAGGTCGACGATGCAGCCGGCACGGCGCTCCAGCACGGTCTTCACCAGCAGGGCGACATCGTGGTCGTCGTCGACGACGAGAATGCGGGGGGCGTCCTCAGACATGTACGGCTCTCCTTGGGGAGCTTCCCTGCCGGTGGGGGCCGGCGTCGCGATCCCGGTGCCTTCATCACCGGATCCGCGGGGAAAGTCGAGCGGGGTACGTCGATTCTGGCACAGGCGGGCAGACCCGGCCGCGCAGCGGCGTCAGGTCGCCGCCCGCGCCGCCCGCTTCTCCTGCTGGTACACCCGGATGGCCTCGTATCGCTCGGCCGAGCGGGCCTGGCGCTTGGCCGCCTCCGCCTCCCGGTTCTTGGGCGGCGCGGTCGTCACGAGGTCGTCCAGCAGCCGTCGCGTGGCCGCAGCGATCTCCTCGACGGCGCGATCGAACACGTCCCTGTTGACGCGCGAGGGCGCCGTCGCCCCGGAGATCTTGCGGACGAACTGGAGCGCCGCGTCGTGGCACTCCTCATCGGTCGCCGCGGGGGCCAGGTTGTTCAGGGGCACGATGTTCCGGCACATACCCGCACGCTACGCCCCGCCCCTCCCCCGCGGAAGCACAGACGAGCACCCGCCACAACCACAGATACTCGGGCACGCTCACCGGAACCGCGGATTTCGCCGGGGTTATCGTGGCTCATGTCGTACCGAACAACACCTTGTACACCTACCCCTGACCCGGAGTGAGCATGTCATCGACCAGCTTCGACGTTTCCCGTGAACTGGCTCGCCTCCTCGAAGAAGGTGCCATCACGATGAGGGCGCTCGAGGCGATGACGGGTATCGATCACGTGAGGCTGCGGAAGGTCCTCGTCGTAGCACCGGCGGCCGTCGGAATGGACTCGTCACCGGCTGTGCTCACCGGGCACGAAGCGGCTCGTCTCTCCGCGCTCGTGGCCCAACTCACGGAGGCCAGCGGGATCGGCGACGACGATCGGCTCCGCGCGACCCTCGAGTCCCTCACCGGAGCACTGCACCTCACCCCGGGGAACATCGCGCGATTGACCGGTCTCTCCACGGACGTCGTCCAGACCGTGCTCGCCGGTGACCGCCCGCTGTCGAGTGACGAGAAGTATGTCGTCGCCATCCGGTGCTCGTACCTCGTGAACGCGGCGAACCTCGCACGACCGCGCTGACGCCCAGGGGATGGCACGCCGACGGCGCCGTCGCTACGCTCTGGGCTACGCACGCTCAACCGAGGAGAGACCATGACGAACCCCCCGCCCCCCGAGGCGTCGCAGCCCGACACCCCTTCCCCCGCCTGGAACAGCACCCCCGCGAACGACCCGGCCGCCGCGTACCCGCCGCCGCCCGGTCCCGCGGCTCCCGGCGCCTACGGCCAGACCGCGCCGGCCTCGCCTCCCGGACGCGTGCTGTCGATCGTCGGACTCGTGCTGGCGTTCCTGCTGCCGCCGATCGGCCTCATCCTCAGCATCATCGCCGCGGTGCAGCTGGGGAAGGCGCACGCGCCGAAGGGCCTCGCGATCGCCGGCATCATCGTCGGCGCGGTGCTGACCATCCTGGAGATCATCGGCATCATCCTGCTGGTGACCGTGTTCGCGGGCATCTTCGGGATGTGCGCCGAGCTCGGCCCCGGCGTGTGGGAGGTCGGCGGCGTCACCTACCGCTGCGGCTGAACCCGCAACACACACGAGGGGCCGGATGCTGCGCGCATCCGGCCCCTCGTCGTCGCCCCGGTGCGGGGCGCTGTTCACTTCTTGTAGTTGGGCGCCTCGACCACGATCTGCACGTCGTGCGGGTGCGACTCCTTGAGCCCGGCCGAGGTGATGCGCACGAACTTGCCGCGGGCCTTGAGCTCCTCGATCGTGCGGGCGCCGACGTAGAACATCGACTGCCGCAGCCCGCCGACGAGCTGGTAGGCGACGGCGGAGAGCGGGCCGCGGTACGGCACCTGCCCCTCGATGCCCTCGGGGATCAGCTTGTCGTCGCTGGGCACATCGGCCTGGAAGTAGCGGTCCTTGGAGTAGGAGGTCTGCTTGCCGCGGGTCTGCATCGCCCCGAGCGAGCCCATGCCGCGGTACTGCTTGAACTGCTTGCCCGACTGGAACACGATCTCGCCCGGCGACTCGTCGGTACCGGCGAGCAGCGAACCGAGCATGACCGCGTCGGCGCCCGCGACGAGGGCCTTTGCGATGTCGCCCGAGTACTGCAGGCCACCGTCGGCGATCACGGGGATGCCGGCCGGACGGGCGGCGAGCGACGCCTCGTACACGGCGGTCACCTGCGGCACTCCGACGCCCGCGACCACGCGCGTGGTGCAGATGGAGCCGGGGCCGACGCCGACCTTGACCGCGTCGACGCCCGCGTCGACCAGCGCCTGTGCGCCCTCACGCGTCGCGACGTTGCCGCCGATCACGTCGATGTGGGCGAAGGACTCGTCGGCCTTGAGGCGCTTGACCAGGTCGATCACGCCCTGCGACTGGCCGTTGGCCGTGTCGACCACGAGCACGTCGACGCCCGCGTCACGCAGCGCCTCGGCCCGCTCCCACGCGTCGCCGAAGAAGCCGATCGCCGCACCGACGCGCAGGCGGCCCTGGTCGTCCTTGGTCGCGAGCGGGTACTTCTCGCTCTTGTCGAAGTCCTTGATGGTGATGAGCCCGGCGAGCTTGCCGTCCTCGTCGATCAGCGGCAGCTTCTCCACGCGGTGCTTCGCGAACAGGGCGATGACCTCGCCCGCCGCGACGCCCACCGGTGCGGTGACGAGGTTCTCGCTCGTCATGACGTCTTTCACGAACGTGGTCTGACGCTCGAAACCCGAGACGAACCGCATGTCGCGGTTCGTGATGATGCCCACCAGGCGGCCCTCGGCGTCGACCACGGGAAGGCCGGAGATGCGGTACTTGGCGCACAGCGCGTCGACCTCCTCCACCGTCGCGTCGGCGGTCGTGGTGATGGGGTCGGTGATCATGCCCGACTCGCTGCGCTTGACGCGGTCGACGTGAGCGGCCTGGTCGGCGATCGACAGGTTGCGGTGCAGGATGCCGATGCCGCCCTCGCGCGCCATCGCGATGGCCATGCGCGACTCGGTGACGGTGTCCATGGCGCTGGACAGCAGGGGCGTCGCGACGGAGATGCGACGCGTGATCCGCGACGACGTGTCAGCCTCACTGGGGATGACGTCGGTATGCCCCGGCAGGAGCAGAACGTCATCGTAGGTCAGTCCGACGAAGCCGAAGGGATCGTGCTGGTCCATGGAATCTCCTCCTGCGCGCGTGGCGCGGGTCCGGGTGCGAGTGGGTGGTCGACATCGGCCGGGGCGGGGCTGTGCCCGTATGCAGATTCTAAGCGAGACACGCCCGAGAACATTCCCAGTCCCCCGTCGTTACCGGACCGTTGGCCCGAGAGGTAGGTGATTCGCGGATCGCCCATTACGCTCAAGTGCGTCGTCCATCCCCGCGGTTCGACCCGAGTCCGCGGAGACAGCACTCACAGTGGAGGTTGCGTGGGACCCACAGCACTCGCCGGACCGCGGAAGCGCCCCTGGGCTTTCGTCTTCTTGGGAATCCTCATGGCGCTCGCGGCCTCACTGCTGCTCCCTCCCTCAGCGGCCTCCGCCGACACCACCGACGACGGGCAAGAGGTCACCGACTTCTACTTCGCGGGTGTGGTCACCAACGCTGATGAGCCCGTCGAGGGCGTGGTCATGTCGATCGAGGGCAACGGCTTCGAGGCCGAGACCGAGACCGACGCCGAGGGCAAGTGGCGCCTGTACGTGCCGGAGAAGGAGACGTACACCCTGACGGTGGACGAGTCCACGCTCCCCGACGGTGTGATCGTCGACGCGTCGCAGCTGCCCGAGGGCATCCAGCCCGTGTCGGGCACGACGGCCTCGTTCGAACTGGAGTTCGGGCTCACCGGCACCAAGATCGTCAACCTCTTCCTCGGCGCGGGCGAGCGGGTCACGGTGTCGTTCCTCGATCAGCTGCTGTCGCGCATCGTCGGCGGCCTGAACTTCGGGCTCCTGCTCGGCCTCGCCTCCATGGGGGCGGCACTCATCTACGGCACCACACGGCTGTCGAACTTCGCGCACGGCGAGATGGTGACCTGGGGCGCCGTGATCACCCTCGTGTTCACGACCTTCTGGCAGCTGCCGCTGTGGGCGGGCATCATCGCGGCGGTGATCGGCGGCGCGGCCCTGGGCTGGGCGCTCGACGCCGGCATCTGGAAGCCGCTGCGCCGCAAGGGCCTCGGGGTCGTGCAGCTCATGATCGTGAGCATCGGCCTCTCGCTCGCGCTGCGGTACACGCTGCAGTACATCATCGGCGGCAACACCTACCAGCTCCCCGGCGCGAGCCCCGAGCCGATCCGCCTCGGGCCGATCTCGCTGTCGTACATCGACATGATCGGCATGGCCACCAGCATCATCGTCATCCTCGGCGTCGCGTTCTTCCTCACCCGCACCCGGACGGGCAAGGCGACGAGGGCGATCTCGGACAACCCGCAGCTCGCGGCCGCCTCCGGCATCGACGTCGACAAGGTCATCCGCATCGTGTGGATCCTGGCCGGCACGCTCGCCGCCATCTCGGGCATCCTCTGGGCGTACTTCCGCCCGGGAGTGAAGTGGGACATGGGCATGCAGATGCTGCTGCTGATGTTCTGCGCCATCACCCTCGGCGGCCTGGGTTCGGCGATCGGCGCCCTGATCGGCTCGATCATCGTCGGGCTCGCGGTGGAGGTGTCCACGCTGCTGGGCGTCCCCTCCGACCTCAAGTACGCCAGCGCCCTGGTCGCGCTGATCATCATCCTGCTCGTGCGACCGCAGGGCATCCTCGGACGCAAGGAAAGGTTGGGCTGACACATGGACTTCGGAAGCATCTTCGGCAACACCGCCTCCTATCTGTTCAGCCCGACGACGATCGCGTACGCGCTCGCGGCGACCGGCCTCGCGGTGCACTTCGGCTACACCGGACTGCTCAACTTCGGCATGGCCGCGTTCATGGCGATCGGCGGCTACGGCTACGCGATCTCGATCCTCACCTTCGGCTTCCCGTGGTGGGCCGGCGTGCTGGTCGGCGTGCTGGGCGGGGCCCTGTTCGCCCTGCTGCTCGGCATCCCCACGCTGCGGCTGCGCGCCGACTACCTCGCCATCGCGACCATCGCGGCCGCGGAGGTCGTGCGGCTCATGTTCGTGACGGAGCTGTTCAAGGACTGGACCAACTCCGCGGGCGGACTCTCCGGCTACCACCAGAGCTTCCGCGACGCGAACCCCTTCCCCACCGGCACGTACGGCTTCGGTCCCTGGACCTACAACGCGACCGACCTGTGGGTGCGCGTGGTCGGCCTGATCGCCCTGGCCCTCGCGGTGCTGGTGGTGTGGGCGCTCATGCGCAGCCCGTGGGGTCGCGTGCTCAAGGGCATCCGCGAGGACGAGGACGCGGTGCGCTCGCTCGGTAAGAACGTCTTCGCGTACAAGATGCAGGCGCTCGTGGTCGGTGGCATCATCGGCGCGCTCGGCGGTATCGTGTTCATCCTGCCGTCGGCCGTGATCCCCGGCAGCTACTCCACGTCGCTGACGTTCTTCCTGTGGACGATCCTGCTGCTCGGCGGCGCCGCGACGGTGCTCGGGCCCACGCTGGGCGCCGTGCTGTTCTGGATCGTGTTCGCGTTCCTCGGCGCGCTGCTGCCCGCCATGGCGAACGCCGGTTACCTGCCCATGTCGGGCGCGCAGGCCGATGTCGTGCGGTACATCCTCATCGGCATCGTGCTGATGCTGATCGTGATCTTCCGCCCGCAGGGCATCCTCGGAAACAAGAGGGAGATGACCTTTGTCAAGTGAGAACGACGCGGCGGTCACGCCCGCGAAGAGCACCCCGCGCGCCAAGACGACCGGCCTCACCGCCGGCCCCGCGGTGCCCGGCGTCAAGAAGGTCGACCCGATCCTCGTCGTGGACGCCGTGCAGCGGCGCTTCGGCGGCCTCACGGCCGTCGACGTCGACCACCTGGAGATCCCGCGCGGCGCCATCACGGCCCTGATCGGCCCGAACGGCGCCGGCAAGACGACGCTGTTCAACCTGCTGTGCGGCTTCGACAAGCCCAACAGCGGCACCTGGTCGTTCGACGGCACCAACCTCTCCGGCATCCCCTCCTTCAAAGTCGCCCGCATGGGGCAGGTGCGCACGTTCCAGCTCACCAAGTCGCTGTCGCTGCTGACCGTGCTGGAGAACATGAAGCTCGGCGCGAAGGACCAGCGCGGCGAGGGCTTCTGGGCCGGGCTCTTCCCCTTCCTCTGGCGCAAGCAGGACCAGGAGATCGAACAGCGCGCCCACGAGCTGCTGACGCGGTTCAAGCTCGACGCCAAGGAGCAGGACTTCGCGGCGTCGCTCTCCGGAGGCCAGCGCAAGCTGCTGGAGATGGCGCGCGCACTGATGAGCAACCCGACACTGGTGATGCTCGACGAGCCCATGGCCGGCGTGAACCCGGCGCTGACGCAGTCGCTGCTCGACCACATCCTCGACCTCAAGGACCTGGGCATGACGGTGCTGTTCGTGGAGCACGACATGCACATGGTGCGTCACATCGCCGACTGGGTGGTCGTGATGGCCGAGGGACGGGTCGTGGCCGAGGGGCCGCCGGACACCGTGATGGAGGACCCCGCGGTCGTCGACGCCTACCTGGGCGCGCATCAGGACGTGGACCTGGGTGCCGTGACCGGACGTCTGCCCGTGATCTCGGACGCCGACGCGGAGCGCATCCGCGAGCAGATCGAGACCGAGGTCGAAGCCGAGGTCGAGGCCGACGAGGCCGAGGAGGAGAAGCCATGACCGACGCGCCCGTCGAGCGGAACGAGATCAAGAACGACGACGTGGTCGTCGAGCTCACCAACGTGCACGCCGGGTACCTCCCCGGGGTGAACATCCTCAACGGCGCGAACCTCGTGGCCCACAAGGGCGAGCTGATCGGCATCATCGGCCCCAACGGCGCCGGCAAGTCGACGCTGCTGAAGGCCATCTTCGGCATGGTGAACGTGCGCGACGGCGACATCACGGTCAAGGGCGAGAGCATCGTCGGCCTCAAGGCGGACAAGCTCGTGGCGCGCGGTGTCGCGTTCGTCCCGCAGACGAACAACGTGTTCCCGTCGCTCACGATCCAGGAGAACCTCGAGATGGGGCTCTACCAGAACCCGAAGATCTTCGCGGAGCGGCTGGAGTTCGTCTCCAGCATCTTCGGCGAACTCGGCAAGCGCCTCAAGCAGCGTGCCGGATCGCTGTCCGGCGGCGAGCGCCAGATGGTGGCCATGTCGCGCGCGCTCATGATGGACCCGTCGGTGCTGCTGCTCGACGAGCCGTCGGCCGGCCTCTCCCCCGTGCGGCAGGACGACGCGTTCATCCGCGTCTCCGACATCAACAAGGCGGGCGTGACCACGATCATGGTCGAGCAGAACGCGCGCCGCTGCCTGCAGATCTGCGACCGCGGCTACGTGCTCGATCAGGGCCGCGACGCCTACGAGGGCACCGGCCGCGAGCTGCTGAACGACCCGAAGGTCATCGGCCTCTACCTGGGCACGCTCGGCACCGACGCCGCCTGACACGCGCCGCGAAGGGCCCGGCATCCGCTGGATGCCGGGCCCTTCTGCGTGCGGAACGCGTCGCGCCGTGCCCGCCGTGGGACACGACGAAGGCCCCGAGCCGGAGCCCGGGGCCTTCGCGATGCGGCTTACTTGATCCGCGTGGTGGTGTTGTCTGCGCCGAACTCGTAGACGCCGATCGCGGCGCCCTTCGGGTCGTTGTTCTCGTCGAACGTGATCTCACCGGAGAGGCCGTCGTAATCCGGCGTGCCTCCGTCGTTGATGATCGCGGCGCACTCGGCGAAGTCCTTGCACTTCTCGCCGTCGCCCTCGCCACCCGAGACGGTGATCATCTGCTCGGCGATGTCGGCACCCTCGACCGAGCCGGCCTTCAGGGCCGCCAGGGCGATCAGGATCACGGCGTCGTAGGCCTCGGCCGAGTAGGTCACGGCGTCGATCGGGTCGTTGCCGTCGGCCGTCCAGACCTCGTTGAGCTGGTCGAGGAAGTCCTGCGGCAGCTCGGCGCCCGCGCGCGTGCCCTTCGAACCCTCGAGGCTCACCGGGATGTCGGAGCCCCAGTCCTTCAGGTTTCCGTCGACCAGGTAGAGCGAGCCGGTGTCGATGCCCGCGTTGGCGAGCAGCGGCGCGATGGTCGCGAACTGGTCGTACGAGACCACGGCGACCGCGTCGGGCTTGGCGGCCGCGATCTCCGACACCTGGGCGTTGAACTGGCCGTCACCCTGGTTGTACGACGCGTCGGCGACGACCTCGCCGCCGGTGCCCTCGAACGTGGCCTTGATGGCCTCGAACAGGCCCGTGCCGTACGGGTCGTTCTGGTAGATGATGCCCAGCGTCTTGTGGCCGTCCTCGGCGATCTGGTTGCCCAGCACCTCGCCCTGCAGGTTGTCGCTCGGCGCCGTGCGGAAGTACAGCGGGTTGATGCCCGTGAAGTCGGGCGACGTGTTCGACGGCGAGACGGTGAGGATGCCCGCACCGGCGTTGCTGTCGAGGATCAGCTTGGTGACGCTCGACGACGCGGCACCGATCATCGCGGTGATGCCCGCGTTCTGCAGGTTGGTGATCGACGTCTCGTAGGCCTTGTTGTCGAGGTCGCCCTCGTCGGCGGTGGTCAGGTCGATCGTGACACCGGCGTCGGCCTCGTTGATCTGCTGCACGGCGAGCTGCACGCCGGCTTCCATGGGAGCGCCGAGGAAGGCGAGCGATCCGGTGGCGGGCAGCAGCGAGCCGAGCTTGAGCGTCAGGTCGGCGGCCGGCTTGTCGCCGCCACCCTCCGACGGCTCGGCGTTCGGCGTGCTGCTGCAGCCGGCGATGACGATGGCGGATGCGCTGACCAGCGCGATCCCGGCGAAGACCTTCGCGGTGCGCGAGCCCTTCAGTGCGTTCATGGATGCTCCCTTGCGTGACTGAACGTGGATTGTGACCACAGGCGGGTGCTCTAACACTAGGGCGTGAGGTCAGCGCGCAGGGGGTGCAAGTATCTCGGTGCGTTAACGATCCGACACCCGGTGTCGCCGCGGTCGAGCCCGGGGATCAGAGCAGGGCGGCGCGCGCGATCCGGCGTCCCCGCCGCCCGGCCAGCAGCAGGTCGGCGACGAACACCGCGATCGCGATCCACACGAGCACGAACCCGATCCATCGCTCCGGCGGCATCGGCTCGTGCAGCACCACCACGCCGATCAGGAACTGCATGATCGGCGTGAGGAACTGGATCATGCCGATCACGGCCAGGTTCACGCGGCGCGTCCCCGCCGCGAACAACAGCAGCGGCACCGCCGTCGCGACGCCCGCGAAACCCAGCAGCAGCGCGTGCACCACACCGTTCGCGCCCATCGTGAGGCCGGAGGTCTGCGCCACCACCACCAGCTGCACCACCGCGATCGGCAGCAGCCAGAACGACTCCAGCGTGAGCCCGCTGACCGCGTCGACCGCCGGACCGATCTTCTTCTTGATGAGCCCGTACACACCGAACGAGGCGGTGAGCGACAGCGCGATCCACGGGAAGGAGCGGTACGCCACGATGATCACGACCACCGCGATCGCGGCGATGCCCACCGAGACCCACTGCAGGCGGCGGATGCGCTCCTTGAGCACGAACACCCCGAGCAGCACGGTCGTGATCGGGTTGATGAAGTAGCCCAGCGCCGTCTCGACCACGTTGCCGCTGAGCGTGCCCAGCAGGAACACCTGCCAGTTGATGTAGATGAGCAGACCGGCCAGTGCCGTCCACCCGAGCAGCCGGGGCGTGCGGAGGATCACGCGAATGGCCGCCCACCCGCGCGTGACCGTGAGCAGCAGCAGGCAGAACACGAAGGACAGCACCACGCGCCACGCGACGACCTCCCACGGGCCCGTCGGCGCCAGGAGCAGGAAGTACAGCGGCAGGACCCCCCACAAGACGTAGGCGGACGCGGCGTAGACGACGCCCGCGGTCGGGGTGGCGCGGGCGGTCTCGGGGGTCACCGCACAACCCTATGCCCGCGGCGCGACCCCACCGCGCCGGTCACCGGGCCGCTCGGGAAGATCGGCGGGAAGAGACCGACGATTGGCGGAAATGCAGAAGGGGTCCGGATGCCGTGGCATCCGGACCCCTTCGGATCCGTGACCCCGCGCGAGGCGGGACGGGATTCAGCTGATCAGCGGACGACGACTGCGAGGACGTCGCGAGCCGACAGGACGAGGAACTCGTCGGCGCCGAACTTCACCTCGGTGCCGCCGTACTTGCTGTAGAGCACGCGGTCGCCGACGGCGACGTCGAGCGGAACGCGGTTGCCGTTGTCGTCGATGCGGCCGGGGCCGACCGCCACGACCTCGCCCTCCTGGGGCTTCTCCTTGGCGGTGTCGGGGATGACCAGGCCACTCGCGGTGGTCTGCTCGGCCTCGACCTGCTTGATGACGATGCGGTCCTCGAGCGGCTTGATGGAAACCGACACGGTCTACCTCTTCTTTCTTGACGCTGACACGAAAGACTCGTTCGCACTCTCAACCCGAGAGTGCTAATGCCAGTGTAGGCGGTCGGCTGGCACTCATGCAATGCGAGTGCCAGCCCGGGAACGTCCGCCCCCGCGCGCCTAGGCTGAAGGCGTGGAGATGTCCGAGCTGCGTGCCCTGCTGACCCCCGCCGGCCTCGAACTGCTCGACGGCACCGGCGAGGTGGGCTCGACCGCAGAGGCCGCCGCCGCGGTCTCGCGTCTGCGCGCGGCCGGGCACTCCCCCGACCTCGTCTCCGCCGTGGTCGGCCAGGCGCACCTGCGGGCGAAGGCCGCCGCGAAGTTCGGCCCCTTCGCGGCCCGCATGCTGTTCACCAGGGCCGGCCTCGAACAGGCCACGCGCCTGGGTGTCGCAGCCCGGCACGCGCAGCGCCTGCGCAGCGCGGGGATGACGGCCGTGGCCGACCTCGGCTGCGGCATCGGCGGTGATGCGCTCGCGTTCGCGGGCGCCGGACTCGACGTGCTGGCGGTCGACGCCGACGAGGTCACCGCCGCGATCGCCGCCTACAACCTCGCGCCCTTCGGCGACAGCGTCACCGTGCGGCACGACACCGCGGAGGACGCACTCGGGGAGCCACGACCCGGCCGCGCCGTATGGATGGACCCCGCCCGTCGCACCTCTGGGCACAGCGAGACCCGCCGCGTCGCCGCGGACGACTACTCCCCCTCGCTCGACTGGGCCTTCGGGGTCGCCGCGCGGCAGCCCACAGGGATCAAGCTCGGCCCCGCGCACGACCGCGACGCCCTGCCCGACGACGCCGAGACGCAGTGGATCAGTGCCGACGGGAGCGTGGTCGAGCTCGTGGTGTGGACGCGCGAGCTCGCGCGAGACGGTGTGCGCCGCTCGGCGCTGCTCATCCGCGGCGACCGGTCCCACGAGCTCACCGCCGCGGCGGATGCGGAGGACGCCCCGGTGCGCGACCTCGGCGCGTTCCTCCACGAGCCGGACGGCGCCGTGATCCGCGCCCGCCTGATCGGGGATGTCGCGCGCAGCCTCGACGCGGGCATGCTCGACCCCCGCATCGCCTACCTCACGTCGGACACCGCCCTGACGAGCCCGTTCGTGCAGAGCTTCCGCGTGTGGGACGTGCTGCCGATGAACACCAAGGGCATCAACGCGGCGTTGAAGGCGAACGGCATCGGGCGGCTGGAGATCAAGAAGCGCGGGGTGGACGTGGATCCCGCGGCGTTCCGGCGCACGCTCACGCTGAAGGGCGACGCCGAGGCGACCCTGATCCTCGTGCGGATCGGCGACCGGCGCCGCGCGATCCTCGCCGACCGGGTGTCCGCGGCCGACTGATCGCTCAGCCGTCCGGGTCGCGATCGGGGATCTCCACCCGGATCGGATCGCCGGGCGGACCCGTCGTCACCAGATACGAGTCTCCGGACGGCGCCTCGGAGAACACCGCCCCGGTCGTGACCGACAGGTACGGGGCCTGCCAGCGCGTGAACTCCACCTGGACCACCGAGACCGCGATCACGTCTCCCGACTCCTGATCGACGTCGACCACCTGCACCCCCAGCCCGGACTCCAGGGCCTCGCTGATCGGGGCGCACTGGCGCGAGGCGTCGGCATCCACGATCAGACACCGCAGGGACACACCGGTGTCCGACGGACGGTCGGCCAGCCACACCGGCTCCCCGTGGAAGAACCCCACCAGCGACAGCCCGAGCTCGTAGCCGTCCGCCAGGAGCTCCTCGGCCCTGGTGCGCTGCTCGCCCTCGAACTGCGACAGCACCGACGAGTTCATGCTCCAGCGCTGGATGCTCACCATCGGCTCGTCGTCGACCGACAGCAGCAGCGTCGCCACGACGTTCTCGACCGCGGCCCCGCCCTCGTCGCCCGGCGGGTCGATCGGGACAGGGACCGTGACGTTCATGCCGTCCGCGGCGTCGTCCGCGGGCAGGCAGGTCGACTGCGAGCGGTCGCCCACATCGAGCACCAGGCACAGTCGCCGGGCGTCGTCCTGCGTCGCGAACCACGCGAGCGCGTCGTCGCTCTGCGCCACCGCCCGCACCGATCCCCGGTCGTAGTCCTCGGCCGCGAGCTCGGCGCGGCGCTGCTCCTGCGCGGCGGTCAAGGGCAGCGCAGGAGCAGAGATCGGAAGAGCGTC
>NZ_SSDM01000242.1:0-7418 GCF_004794375.1 Microbacterium sp. K35
CGCGGCGAGCCGCTCGTCAGCAGCAGGCGGGGGAGCCGTCGCTCGACCAGTCCGGTACCGCGCCCGCGCCCGCTGCGTCCGGGTCCGCTGACTCCGCGTCGGACGCGCGCCCCGCACGGGTCGCGCCGCGTGCGGAGGATCGGGCATCGGCCGCCGCCGAACCCGTGTCCGCGGCAGAGCCGTCCCGTGCTCCGGAGACGACGGCCGTCCCCATCGCCCGTGGCTCGCGTGAGACGTTCATCGAGCACGACGCGGATGCGACGCGGCCGCTGCCCCGTGTCTCCGCACCGACAGCCGCCTCGACCGCGCGGACCTCTCCCGACGAGCCCGCCGTCGGCGGCGGGCTCGACGACCTGTTCGTGTCGGGTGACGACGACCACCGCGGGCCGGGCGCGCCGAAGAAGAAGCGCCGCAAGGGCTGCCTGATCGCCCTCATCGTCGTCCTCGCGATTATCGGCGGCATCGTGGCCGGCGGCGCCTGGGCGTGGAGCACCTACGGTGATCGGATCAGCGACGCCATGGGCTGGGGAGACGCGAAGGACTGGGAGCCGGGGCTCGCGACCGGCGAGGTGTATGTCACCATCAAGTCGGGCGACACCGGCCAGCCGGTCTCGGCAGCGCTCCACGAGGCGGGCGTGACCAAGACCGCCGATGTCTTCTACGACTACCTCATCGACGAAGGCATCGCCGTCACGTTCTATCCCGGCGTCTACCGCCTGCAGAAGAAGATGACGGCCGAGGCCGCCCTCGCCGCCCTCCAGGACAAGGAGAACAAGCTCGAGAACACCGTCTCGGTGTCGGAGGGCGGCACGATCAAGTCCTCGCTCCCGGCGATGGCGGAGACGCTCGGGCTGCCGCTCGCGGACTTCGAGGCCGCGGTCGCCGATCCGTCCGTCTACGGCGTCCAGGCGCAGAGCCTGGAGGGGTGGCTGTTCCCCGCCGTGTACACGTTCGATCCCGGCGTCACGGCGACGCAGGCCATCCAGCAGATGGTGGATCGTACGCGGGAGGCGCTCGACGCGGCCGGCGTGCCCGCGGACGACGCGCAGCGCGTGCTCACGATCGCCTCGATCATCCAGCGCGAGGGTCGCACGGACGACTTCGCCAAGGTGTCGCGTGTGATCGAGAACCGCCTGGCGATCGACATGAAGCTGCAGATGGACTCGACCGCGCAGTACGGCTACGGCTCGCTGCACGAGGGCGTGGTGTCGAGCTCCGCAGAAGCGCTCGAGGACCCGAACCCCTGGAACACCTACGTGAACACCGGGCTGCCGGTCACACCGATCGCGAGTCCGAGCGAGGCGGCCATCAAGGCGGCCATGCAGCCCGCCGACGGTCCATGGCTGTACTTCGTCACGGTGAACCTCTCCACCGGGGAGACGCAGTTCTCGGAGACGCTCGCCGAGCACGAGCAGGGCGTGGAGAAGTGGCGCGAGTGGTGCAGGGCGAACCCCGACGGGGGCTGCTGAGGCCGTGACGTCGACCCGACTCGCGGTCTGGGGCGACCCGATCGCGCACTCCCGGTCGCCCGAGCTGCATGCCGCGGCCTACCGCGTGCTGGGTCTGGACTGGGAGTATGGACGCCGGCGGGTGGCGGCCGACGAATTCGCGGCTGCCGTGCGTGGTCTCGACCCCTCGTGGCGTGGGCTGTCGCTCACGATGCCCCTGAAGGAGGAGGCGTACCGGTTCGCCGCGGCGCGCGACGCGCACGCGGAACTCACGGGCGCGGTCAACACCCTCCACCTCGGCTCCACCCCGGCGGGCTTCAACACGGATGTGGGGGGCATCGTCGACGCGCTGGCGGAGGCGGGGATCACCACCGCGGACACCGCGCGGCTCCTGGGAGCAGGAGCCACGGCAGCCTCGGCACTCGTGGCCCTCGCCGACATGGGGGTGTCGCGCGTGGACGTCCGGGCTCGTCGACCCGAGCGGGCATCGGGTCTGGTGGCGCTGGGGGAGCGTCTCTCGGTGGTCGTCTCGGCGCATCCGCTCGCGGACGCGGATGCCGGGTCGCGGCCGAGCCGGGTGGACCTGACCGTGGCGACGCTGCCGTCCGGCACGATCCTGCCCTCCGCGGTGACAGAACCCCTGGCCGCTCGGGGCGGTGCGCTGTTCGATGCCGCGTACGCGCCGTGGCCATCGTCGCTCGCGGCGGCGTGGGGCGACGGCGCGGTCGTGTCGGGGCTGGGGATGTTGCTGCACCAGGCTGTGCGACAGATCCGCATCTTCCACCACGGCGATCCGGCCGCGCCCCTCCCGGCCGAGACGGACGTGATCGCCGCCATGCGCGCGGCGCTCTGACCCGCGACGACACGCGGCGCGGCGGACGCGAAACGCATGGGAGACTGGAGCAATGCTCCGCGTGCTCACGGCCGGCGAATCACACGGCCCAGAACTCATCGCCGTCATGGAGGGTCTGCCTTCCGGCGTCCCGGTGTCGTCCGAGGCCATCCAGGCCGATCTCGCGCGTCGCAAGCTGGGCTACGGCCGCGGCTCGCGCATGAAGTTCGAGCAGGACGAGCTCACGATCTCGGGCGGGGTCCGGCACGGCAAGACGCTCGGCAGCCCCATCGCGCTCCGCATCGGCAACACGGAGTGGCCGAAGTGGATCGAGGTCATGAACCCGGAGCCCGTCGAGCTCACCGACCGGTCGCGCGGTCGCGGTGCACCTCTGACCCGCCCGCGGCCCGGCCACGCGGATCTGGTCGGGATGCAGAAGTACGACTTCGACGAGGCTCGTCCGATCCTCGAGCGTGCGAGCGCGCGGGAGACCGCGGCACGGGTCGCGCTCGGCGCGATCGCGCGGTCGTTCCTGTCCGAACTGGGTATCCGCCTGGTCAGCCACACGCTGTCGATCGGCCCGGTCCGGGTGCCGGACCGGGCACCGCTTCCCACCCCGGATGACGTCGCCGCACTCGACGCCGATCCGCTGCGCTGCTTCGACCGGGCGACGTCCGCACTGATGGTCGCCGAGGTCGACGATGCGAAGAAGGACGGCGACACCCTCGGCGGCATCGTCGAGGTGCTCGCGTACGGCCTTCCGCCCGGGCTCGGGTCCCACGTGCACTGGGACCGGCGCCTCGACGCCCGTCTCGCGCAGGCGCTCATGAGCATCCAGGCCATCAAGGGGGTCGAGGTCGGCGACGGCTTCGAGACCACTCGGCGTCGCGGGTCGGCAGCCCACGACGAGCTCTTCGCCGCCGCCGGGGGCATCACCCGCGGTTCGGACCGCGCGGGCGGCACCGAGGGCGGGATGTCCACGGGCACGGTGCTGCGCGTCAGGGCAGGCATGAAGCCGATCGCGACCGTCCCGCATGCGCTCCGCACGATCGACGTTGCGACGGGGGAGGACGCGACAGCGCACCACCAGCGCTCCGACGTGTGCGCCGTGCCGGCCGCCGGTGTGGTGGCCGAGGCGATGGTCGCGATCGAGCTCGCCCGGGCCGTGCTGGAGAAGTTCGGCGGAGACAGCATCCGCGAGACACGGCGCAACCTGGCGGGATACCTCGATGGCATCCCCGAGGAGCTGCGCACGGCACCCGCGTCCGAGGCGGCGCTCATCGCGCATGACGAACGCGGCTGATCCGCTGTCGGTGATACTGGTCGGCCCGATGGCGTCGGGCAAGACCAGCGTCGGTCGACGGGTCGCTCGACGACTCGGGGTGGGTTTCATCGACACCGACAAGCGGATCGTCGCGGCGCACGGCCCCATCCCCGCCCTGTTCGCCGAGCACGGGGAGGCGCACTTCCGCGACCTCGAGCGGGCGGCGGTCGCGCAGGCGCTGAGCGAGGGCGGCGTGATCTCCCTCGGCGGCGGCGCCGTGACGGACGCCGACACCCGGCACCTGCTGCACGGCCACCCGGTGGTGTTCCTCACGGTGAGCGAGGACGCGGTGGCCGACCGGCTCCGCGGCGGCACGAGGCCGCTGCTGGCCGGCGATGACCCCGTCGAGCGGTGGAAGCGGATCTTCGCGGAGCGGCGCGAGTGGTACGAGGAGGTCGCGTCGATCTCGTTCGACACCTCGCGACGGCCGATGCAGCGCATCGCGGACGAGATCGTGGCATGGAGGAGAGAACAGAGATGAGCACGACCACCATCGGCGTCACCGGCGCCGACCCCTACGACATCGCGATCGGGCGCGGCATCCTCGACAGCGTCTCGGCAGCCCTCGCCCCCGGCGTGCGGAAGGTGCTCGTGGTGCACCCGCCGACCCTCGCGAACCGTGCGGCGGAGCTTCGTGACCGCCTCCTCGCCGACACCGCCGACGGCCCGCGCGAGGTGCTGCTGGCCGAGATCCCCGATGCCGAGCAGGGCAAGCGCATCGAGGTGGCCGCCTTCTGCTGGCAGATCATGGGCCAGGCCGACTTCACCAGGACCGACGCGGTCGTCGGCTACGGCGGAGGGGCCGTGACGGACCTCGCCGGGTTCGTGGCGGCGACCTGGCTGCGCGGCGTGCAGGTGGTGCACGTGCCCACGACGGTCCTCGGGCTCGTGGATGCCGCGGTGGGAGGCAAGACCGGCGTGAACACGGCCGAGGGCAAGAACCTCGTCGGCGCGTTCTGGGCGCCCCGTGCGGTGATCGGAGACCTCGACGAGCTCGGCAGCCTGAGCCCGAACGAGGCGACGGCCGGTTTCGCCGAGGTCGTGAAGGCCGGCTTCATCTGGGCGCCGGAGATCCTGGACATCGTGGAGGCGGATCCGGCGCGGGCGGTCGACACGACCACGGAGGAGTTCCGCCGGGCCGTGGAGCTCGCGGTCGGCATGAAGGCGCAGGTCGTGTCGGACGACTTCCGTGAGTCGGGTCTGCGGGAGATCCTCAACTACGGGCACACGCTGGGCCACGCGATCGAGCACGCCGAGCGCTACCGCTGGCGGCACGGCGCGGCGATCTCGGTGGGCATGCTGTACGCCGCGGAGCTGTCGCGGCTGGCCGGCAGGCTCTCGGATGCGGCTGCCGAGAGGCACCGGTCGATCCTGGAGTCCCTGGGCCTTCCCACGTCGTATCGCGCCGGCGCGTGGCCGCAACTGCTGGCGACGATGCAGCGCGACAAGAAGAGCCGCGGCGGGATGCTGCGCTTCATCCTGCTCGACGACATCGCGAAGCCCACCGTGCTGCAGGCACCCGACGAGTCGCTGCTGTTCGCCGCCTACCAGGAGGTGGGCGAGTGAGCGTCCACGTGCGTCGCGTCGAAGCCGAGGAATGGTCGCAGGTGAAGGATCTGCGGTTGCGCGCCCTGGCCGATCCGGCCGCCCCGATCGCGTTCCTCGACACCGTGGAACATGCGAGCGGCCAGCCCGACCGTTTCTGGCAGGAGCGCACCGCGAACGCGGCCGAGCCGTCGGCGGCTGCGCAGTTCGTCGCGGTGACCGATGCGGGGGAGTGGGTGGGCACCGCCACCGTGCTGCCGCACCGCGAGCGACCCGAGGCCGGACTCGTCGTCGGCGTCTACGTCGCGGACGAGCACCGGGGCTCCGGCGTGATCGACGCTCTGCTCGACACGGCGGCGGCCTGGGCCCTCGAGCAGGGTCTGGCCGCGCTCGAGCTGGAGGTGCACGTCGACAACGACCGGGCGCAGGCCGTGTACGCGCGCGCCGGGTTCGCACGGACCGGGGAGATCGAGACGACGGGCTTCGGTCGGGAGTGGGTTCTGCGGCGTGAGCTCGCCGGGTCGGAGGGCGTGAGGGCATGAGCATCGAGCGTCGGCTGCTGCTGGTCAACGGCCCCAACCTCAACCTCCTCGGGACGCGGGAGCCCGACATCTACGGCACCGCGACCCTCGCGGACGTCGAGCGGATCACGACCGAGACCGCGGTCGAGGCCGGTTTCGCGGTGCGGGCGGTGCAGAGCAACCACGAGGGCGTGCTCATCGACGCCATCCAGGCCGCACGCGCCGACTGCATCGGGATCATCATCAACCCGGGCGGCCTGACGCACACCTCGGTCGTGCTGCGCGATGCGCTGACCGGGGTGGGCCTGCCGTTCGCGGAGGTGCACATCTCCGACGTGTACGCGCGGGAGGAGTTCCGCCATCACTCGTTCCTGCACGATGTGGCCGCGGTGCGCGTGATCGGGCGCGGTGTCGACGGCTATGCCGACGCGGTGCGGGAGCTGGCCGCGCTTCTCTGACCCCTGGCCAGAGGCGGGCGCACGCGGGGCGTGCGTGATCATCCCGTAGAATCGACTGTCGGCCGACTCCGGCCCCACGGACTCACGAACGGAACCTTCAGCGCATGGCATCCACCGCAGACATCAAGAACGGCGTCGTCCTCAGCATCGACGGGCAGCTCTGGAGCGTCATCGAGTTCCAGCACGTGAAGCCCGGCAAGGGTGGCGCGTTCGTCCGCACCAAGCTGAAGAACGTCGTGTCGGGCAAGGTCGTCGACCGCACGTACAACGCGGGCGCGAAGATCGAGATCGAGAACGTCGACCGCCGTGACTACACCTACCTGTACACCGACGGCGACGGCTTCGTGTTCATGGACCAGACCGACTTCGACCAGATCACGCTTCCGGCGGCGACGGTCGGCGACGCGAAGAACTTCCTGCTCGAGAACCAGCAGGTCACGATCGCCCTCAACAACGGCAACCCTCTCTACATCGATCTGCCGGCGTCCGTGATCCTCGAGGTCACCTACACCGAGCCCGGCCTGCAGGGCGACCGCTCGTCGGCCGGCACCAAGCCCGCGACCCTCGAGACCGGGTACGAGATCCAGGTGCCTCTGTTCCTGGAGACCGGCACGAAGGTCAAGGTCGACACCCGCACGGGTGACTACCTCGGCCGCGAGAAGTAAGGCGTGAGCGCCCGCACGAAGGCGCGCAAGCGCGCTCTCGACATCCTGTTCTCCGCCGACGTCCGCGGCGACGACCTCGCGATCGCGCTGGCGGCCGAGGCCAAGCGCGCGGCGAGCGAGCCCGCTCGCGAGGCCTCCTGGCTGTACGCCAGGGAGATCGTCGACGGCATCATCGACCAGCGCGACGAGATCGACGAGCAGATCACCACGCACAGCCGCGACTGGAAGCTCGAGCGTATGCCTGCGGTCGACCGGGCGCTGCTGCGCATCGGCGTCTGGGAGATCCTGTACAACGACGAGGTGCCCACCGCCGTCGCGATCGACGAGGCCGTGGAGCTGGCGAAGGAGTTCTCGACCGACGACTCCGGTCCGTTCGTGCACGGCGTGCTCGCCCGGGTGGCTCGCGCCGCCTGAGCGCACCGGCGCCGGTGTCCGTGGCCTCGGAGAGGATCGGGGTATGACCGTTCCCTCCGATGCCGCGCGCGACGACGGCGCGCCGTCCGACTGGCGGTCGATCCTCGGTGCGGCGGTCCCCGCCGAGCCGCGGACCGCGCTCGCGCTGGGGGTCGAGCTCCGGGTGCGCGATTCCCGCGGCGCGAACCCCTGGGCCGCGGGAATCGCGCAC
>NZ_SSDM01000243.1:0-12261 GCF_004794375.1 Microbacterium sp. K35
ATCGCGAGCGCCCGACGCCCGCGATCCTCGAGGGAGAGCCGCCCGCTGCGGCGGCCGACGACTGGTCGCAGCCGTCGCTCGCTCCGGAGGTGCCGGAGGGCGGCAGCTACCGCGTGCTCGCCGGCCTCATCTTCGTGTTCCTGTTCCTGCTGCTCGTCGCCGCCGTGGTCGCGCTCGTGGTCCTGGTGAACGCCGGGTTCCCGACCCTCGCCGACGCGGCGCCCGCGCTGACTCCGCTGCGGGTCTGACGCCGCAGCTCGGGGCTCGCCGGCGTCCGGCGCGAGCGGATCGGTCTCCCGGTCTGCGTGCGTCGCCCGCGATGTCGGTCGAGGGCCTGGAATCAGGCGCGGGCGGCGGACTCCGCGGTCGGATGTGAGGCGTGCGACGGCTCGGGGGTGGGGTGTGCGGCGTGAGCTGCCCCGGGGGTGGGGTGTGCGGCGTGCGTGGACTGCGCCGTGGGGCCCGGGGCGTGCGCGGGCTCTGCGTCATTTGTCACGTGCGACCGCGTCGGCGGCGTCGCTGCCGTGGCGGTGCCGAGGGCATCGACCGCGGGCAGCCCGCCCGTGACGAGAGCGACGACCGCGTCGAGGGTGGGGTCGGCCGAGAGCACCTTCGTGTGACCGAGGCCCACCGTGCGCAGCATCCGCGAGCGGCCGGGGTGCGCGGCGTGCAGGCGCAGGGCGTCACGGTCGGGCAGGCGGCGGTCGCCGCGGTCGTGCACCACGAGCAGTGCGGTGCCGTCGGGCAACGGGTGTCGTCCGGCGTCGAAGCGCTCGGCCGCCGCGGCCTCGTCGATCGCGAGGCGCCGGTGGAACCGCTCGCGGAGGTTCTGCGCGGTGGGCTCGTCGAGGCGCAGGTCGCTGGCGAACTGGGCGAGGAAGGCCTCGGGCGCCGCGGCGCCGGCGAGCACGGCGACCGCGGGCACCGGCACGGTCGTGCGGGCGGCGGTGAGGGCGCCCAGCGCGCCGAAGGAGTGACCGATCAGCGCCTCGAACGGGCCGTGCTCGGCCTGCAGTCGCTCGGCGACCGTCACCCAGTCGCGCACGTCGGTCGCGCGGCCGCCGGACGATCCGTGTGCCGGCCCGTCGAAGGCGAGCACGCGGAACCCCTCGGCCACCAGCTCGCGCACGAGCGGCGCGAACTGCGACGCCCGGCCGCGCCAGCCGTGCAGGAGCAGCACGGTGCGCGGCCCGCGACCCCACTCGTACGTGGTGACCTCGATGCCGCGCACCGTGACGGTGCCGCGGCGGGCGTCGCTGTGGGTCGGCGCATCGGCGGGGCGCACGCGCATGCGGGGCCCGGTGGTGAAGAACAGGCGGAGCGCCACGGCGCCCGCCAGCCGTGGCGAGACGCGGGCGAGCAGGGGGACGGTGCGGGCGAGCAGGACGGGCAGGGACGGCATCGTGACTCCTTCGCCGGAACAATACGAACGATCATACGTATACTAGGCGAACGATCGTTCGTATACTAGGGGGATGTCCGAGAGCCCGATCCTGGACGGCCGACGGGTACGGGGTGATGCCTCCCGCCGCGTCGTGCTCCACAGCGCCACGAACCTGGCGTCGGTCGAGGGTCTCGACGGCCTGACGATCGGTCGGCTCGCCGCGGCGTCCGGATCGAGCAAGAGCAGCATCGCCACGCTCTTCCGCAGCAAGGAGGGGTTGCAGCTCGCCACGATCGAAGCCGCCAGGGAGATCTTCCTCGCACGGATCGTCGAGCCCGCCCGTGCCGAGCCCCGCGGCGTGCGACGCCTCGCGGCGCTGCTGCGCCATTCGCTGCTCTATTCGAAGGACCGCGTGTTCACCGGAGGCTGCTTCTTCGCCGCGACCTCCGCCGACGTCGACTCCAAGACCGGGCCGGTGACCGACGCCGTGCGCGCGGCGCTGACCGACTGGCACGGGTACATCGAGGCCCAGCTGCGTCACGCCATCGCGGTCGGAGAGATCGCGGTCGACGACGTGGACGTGCTGGCGTTCGAACTCGTCGCGCTGAACGAGGAAGCCAACTCGCGCTCGCTGCTCCTCGACGACGAACGGCCCTATGCCCTCGCCGCGGCGGCGATGCGCGGACGCCTCCGTGCTGTCGGCGCCCCCGACGACGCCGTGGCGCTCCTCGACCTCGAGATGTAGAGCCCCGGCGCGCGACAGGGCGCCTTCCCAGACGGGAGGGCGCCCTGTGGTGCGGCGGTCAGGCGGCGCGACCGCGGCGGAACCCGGCGTCGTAGCCGCGCTCGAACGCGTGACGTGCGCGGCGCTCGCCCGGGTGGCCGTGACCGCACGGCCCCTCCGGCATCGCGTGGCCGTCGTGGCCGTGGCCGTGCCCACGGCTGTGGAAGCCGTGGCGGCCGTCGGCCTCGTGACGGTCGTCGAACGCGTGGCGTTCGCGTTCGCCGAAGCCGTTGCCGCCTTCGAACCCACGGGGACCGAAGCCCCGTGGACCGAAGCCGTGGCGACCGAAGCCGTGGTGGCCGAACGGGGCGCGGAAACCGTGACCGTGCCGGTGGCCCCGCGGGCCGCGGTGCGTGCGGGGGAGGGGCGTGCCCTCCTCCCACCCGAACGCGCGGGCGATGGCCTCGAGCGATGCGAGCGTCGTGGCGAGGTCGTCCGTGGGGACGGCGTCGACGACCTTGGCGCGGATGTCGTCGACCAGGGCGCCGAGGCGCTCCTTCGCGGCGCGGCCGTCGTCGGTGAGGGACCAGCCCTCGCCGTCGGTGACGACCCACCCGCGGTCGATCAGGCGGCGCAGCTTGTGCGCACGGAGCGGGCGTTCGCGCTCGACCGAGCCGTCGACGACGTTGAGCAGGCGCCAGTCGCGCCGGGTGATGCCCTCGTCGTCGAACGCGGCGGCGAACTCGGCCGCCATGAGGCGGTCGACGGCCTTGAGCCAGTAGCCGAAGGGGCGCGGCGGCTGCGGAGTCTCTGTGGTGTCTGTGGTGGTGTTCATGGGGTTGTCCTCTGTTCAGGGGCGGCTGGTGGGCCGCGGTGGTGGCCGGTGGATGTCAGGTGACATATCCATGTAATCCGGCATGTACATGTAGTGTGACATGCAGATCTAAAGCATGTCAAGTCGCATGTAAAATCGAGGTATGGCCACCCGTTCCCGCGACTCCGAACCGCACGACCCCGCCGAGGCGATCGCCCAGGCGCTGTCTCGTCTCCGCGGGCGTCGGCCCGGTCAGCGCGAGCACGGACCGCGCGGACGCGGCGGACCCCACGGCTGGCCCGGCGGAGGTCACGACGGCCCGCACGCCGACGGTGCCCACGAGCACTTCGGCCATCACCGCGGGCACCCCGGGATGCCGCCGTGGATGGCCGACCCCTCCGGACGCCTCGGCGGCCCCGCCCGCATGCGGATGCTCGAGGCGCTGGCCTCGGCGCCCGAACCGCTGAGCGTGAGCGCGCTCGGCCAGGCGATCGGCGTGGATCAGCCCCGCGCGTCGCGCCTCGTGCAGCAGGGCGTGCAGGGCGGCTTCGTGCGTCGTGAGGCCGACCCGGACGACGCGCGCCGCACCCGGATCGCGCTGACCGACGAGGGCCGCCGGCTCGCGCGTGGTCTGCGCGGGGAGAGGAGGGAGCTGCTCACCCAGGCGCTCGCGCCCTTCACCGACGACGAGCGCACCGAACTCGCGCGTCTGCTCACCAAGCTCGCCGACAACTGGCCGCGCTGACGCCGCGACGATTCCTGCTCCGCCGGTCTCGCTCCGCCGGCCTCGCGCCTCCGACCTCGCTCCGCGGGTCTCGCTCCGCGGGTCTCGCTCCGCGACTCAGGCGCGCGCGAAGTCGAGCGAGGGCTCGTCGTCCACCGAGAGCGACAGCACGACCGCCTCGATCGCGTCGTGCGCCTCGATCCGCCGCTCCACCTCGCGCAGCCGACGCGCCACGTCGTGCTCGCGCGCGTCGCCCGACAGGTCGACCTCGGCCACGAGGAACAGCCGGTTCGGCCCCACGTACTCGATGTGCAGGTAGGTCACCCGTTCGATGTCGTCCAGCCCCAGCAGCGCCGTGCCGACCCGCGAGCGCAGGGTGGGGGAGACGCTCGTGCCGACGAGGAATGC
The DNA here is from genome assembly GCF_004794375.1 of Microbacterium sp. K35. Classification (NCBI taxonomy): domain Bacteria; kingdom Bacillati; phylum Actinomycetota; class Actinomycetes; order Micrococcales; family Microbacteriaceae; genus Microbacterium; species Microbacterium sp. K35. The sequence goes on from NZ_SSDM01000243.1 coordinate 4,055, forward strand.
GATGTTGCGTCCGATCAGGATCACCGCGACCACCCCGAGCAGCACGCCCACCAGGATCGAGCCGATCGCGTCCCAGGCGGCCACGCCGGTGAGCTGGTGCAGCAGGATCGAGCCGCCCGCCAGGACCAGGCCGACGAGGGCCGCTGAGTCCTCGAAGAACACGGCGCGGAGGGTCGTGTCGCTCGTCTCCAGCACGAAGTCCCACGTGGAGCTGCCGCGCTCGCGCGCCAGGCGGCGGGAGCGGACCATCGCCTGCGTGAACGAGGCCCCCTCGAGCACGAACGCGATGCCGAGGACGACGTACGCGACGACCGGGCTCTCCACCGGCCCGGTGTCGGACAGCTCCTGGATGCCGTGCATGATCGACACGATCGAGCCCGCGGTGAAGATGCCGAACGCGGCGATCAGCGACCACACGAAGGCGTTGCGGCCGTAGCCGAGCGGATGCCGCGCGTCTTTGGTCTTCGCGCCGCGCCGGTCGGCGATCAGCAGGAACACCTCGTTGCCCGCGTCCGCCCAGGAGTGCGCGGCCTCGGCGACCATCGACGCGGACGAAGTGATGACCGCGGCCACCGTCTTCGCGATCGCGACGAGCACGTTGGCGAGGAAGGCGAGCAGCACGGTCACCCCGGTCACGCTACTCCTGCCCCGCGGGGCGGTCGCGTCCTAGCGCGGAGCCTTCACCGGCAGCAGCAGGAGGAACCCCGCGATCAGCACGATCACGATGCCGAGGATGCCGAACGCCGTCTGCGCGGTCAGGGCGATCAGCACGGTCCAGGCGGCAGAGGCCATCCAGCTCGCCGCCCGTCCCGTCGTCGCGTACAGGCCGAAGATCTCGCCCTCGCGGCCGGCCGGGGTGACGCGGGCCAGGAAGGACCGCGCGGCGGCCTGCGCCGGTCCGACGAACGCGCACAGGATGAGTCCGCCCACCCAGAACACGATCGCGCCGGCGTCGCGCAGCAGGAAGACCGCAAGCCCCGCGACGATCATGGCCGCGATCGAGCCGAGGATGATGCGCTTCGGGCCGAGGCGGTCGTCGAGTCGTCCGGCCAGGATCGTCGACACCCCCGCGACGAGGTTCGCCGCGATGCCGAACACGATGATGTCCTGCGTGCCGAACCGGAACACGGCCGTGCCGATGATCGCGCCGAACGCGAAGACGCCGCCCAGGCCGTCGCGGAACACCGCGCTGGCGAGCAGGTACCAGAAGGTCGAGCGGGTCTCCGGGTCGCGGTACAGCCCCACGACGTCCTGCACCAGCAGCAGGTACGACCGGAAGAAGCCGACCTTCCGCTCCGGGCGGCCGAGCGACGGTTCCGGCACGTTGAGGAAGATCGGGATGGCGAACACGATCGCCCAGACCGCGCAGCCGACCGCGATCAGGCGGTACGCGAGTCCGTTGTCGGTCGGCATCCCGAACCAGTCGAAGGTGTCGAGCACCACCACGATCACGAGTGCGATGATGCCGCCGAGGTACCCGAAGCCCCAGCCGAGGCCCGAGATGCGTCCGACGTTCTTGGGGTTCGCGATGCCGATCAGCATGGCGTTGGAGTTGACCGCTGCGATCTCGCCGAACACCGACCCCGCGGAAATCAGCGCCACGCCCACCCAGAACAGGGCGGGGACCGGCTCGACGAACCACAGCCCGAACATGCAGAGGATCAGTGCGCCCGTGCCGATGCCCAGCCACAGCTTCTGGCGTCCGGCGGCATCCGCCCGCTGACCGAGCACCGGGGCGAGCAGGAGGATGCCGAAGGCGGCGACCGTGAGGCCGAGACCCAGGCCGGACGCGAGGTCGGCCTCCGCGGCGATCCGTAGCGGGTCGTTCTCGTCGAGCGCGGCGACCTCGGGCGGCAGGAACGAGGGGCTGACGAGGTAGAGCGCCGTGAACACGAACGTGAGGATCACCGTGTTGAACGGCTGGGTCGCCCAGTCCCACAGGGCCCACGAGTACACCTGCTTCTTCGGGGCGGGGGTCTCGCCGCGCAGGTCGAGGCCGACCACGGCGACGGCTCCGCTGTTCGCGGTCGCTGCGGGCTCCGGTGCGCCGCTGCGGGATTCGGGTTCGCTCATGCTCGCAGTCTGGCGGGGCCCGGTGAACGCCCGGTGACGGCGCGCCGTGTCCCGCGCCGCACCCCGGCTCAACCCACTCCGCCCGGGTCAGAGGGCGGGGCCGCGGCGGATGCGCACCGGGCCGCGCGCGGAGGCGACGTCGACCGGCTCGCCCTTCTGGGTCACCACGACCTCGTCCCGGTCGGCGAGCGCGGCGGTCACGCGGCGCACCTCGTCCATCCGGTTGCGCCAGGCCTCCCCGCCGACGGCTCTGGCGACGTCGCTCGGGCAGATCGACGACCCCTCCCTCTTGCGGGTGAGGGTGCGGATGGCGGCCGCGATGCGCTCCGCGGACTCCTCGGGCGTCGGCTGCTCCCACCACGGGGCGCCGCGTTCGCCGAGGGCGGTCTTCGCATCGTGTACGCGGCGCCGCGCCTCGGGCTCCGCCGCCTTGACGGCGCGCCGCGCGGCCATCAGCTCGTCGACCAGCTCCTGGCGCAGCTTCTCCGGGATGGCCGGGTCGGTCGCCCGCCACCGGCGTCCGTTCACGACGATGTGGTGGCCATCGGGCGTGCGCTCCGGTGCCGTGGCCGCGTCCGGCTCGTCGGGGTGCTCCATGTCGGCAGTGTGCCGCGGCGGGCCCTCCAACGGCAGACCCTTGACGCGCGGCCATCCGCGTCGGGTGCGGTCGAAGCGCGACGGACACCGGGTGCGTAGGGTCGAGGGATGGCGGCGAGTGCGGGGCGAGGGGGCGGCACGGTCGTGCTGTTCGAGGGGGCGAGCGACCGGCTCGCGTTCCTCGCCGCGGCGCAGCGCCTCGGCGAGACGCTCGACGACCTCGACCTGGTCGACCTCGACGGCATCACGAACCTCCGTTCCCGGCTCGCGGCCCTCCGCGCGGTCGAGCCTGCCGTGCGGGTGCTCGGCCTCTACGACGCGGCGGAGGGCGCGTACGTGACCCGGGTCCTGCGCGACGACGGCGCGATCGACGCCACGGGCGTGCCCGCCGATGCGGGGTTCTTCGGCTGTGAGCGCGACCTCGAAGACGAGGTGATCCGTGCCGCCGGGGTTCCGTTGGTGGAGCAGGCGCTGGCGGCGCGGGGCGAGCTCGGGCGGTTCCGCGTTTTCCAGGGGCAGCCGGCGCAGCGGGGCAGGGTCGTGGAGGATCAGCTGCATCGCTTCGCCGGGACGGCCGCGGGCCGCAAGGCGCGGTTCGCCGCGGACATCGTCGGCCTGCTCCCGCTCGACCGGATGCCGCCCGCGCTGTCGGCCCTGCTCGACGCGGTCCGCCCCGCCGCCTGACCCGGGCTCGACGCGGTGCACGCCGCGTGACCCCCGACCCGGGCGACTTCGCGCTCACTCCGTGCGGAGCGGGCGGAGCGTGCGGGCGTAGTCCTCCTTGAGCACCGCGAGGTGGAGCCAGGCCTCGATCCGGGTCACCCCGGGCAGCGCGCGCAGGCGCTCCAGGCTCGCGTACAGGGCGCCGGCCGAGGGCTCAACGAGTGTCGCGACCGCGTCGAAGCGGCCGAGCGTGCGGGCGGCGAAGTCGACACCGCGACCGCGGCGCAGCTCCTCGATCACGGCCTCGTCGTCGTCGCCGAGGGTCATGCCCACGCCCATCGACAGCTGCCGGTGCGCGAGGCCGCGTGCCTCGACCGCGCTGATCTTGATGACGCCCGCGTCGATGAGCCGCTGCACCCGGGTCGCGACGGCGCTGGGGGAGAGGCGCACCTCTTCGCCGAGCGCGCGGAAGCTCATGCGGCCATCGGCCTGCAGGTGCTCCACGAGGGCTTCGTCGATCGCGTCGAGCGTGACCCCGCCGTGGTACTCCGACACGAAGAACCCCTTGATCACGGTCGAGTAGATGATGGTGTTGATGTCGAGCACGCCCGCGCTGCCGCGGATGCGGGCGAGCAGGTCGTGCAGTTCCGACATCGACCCGACGCGCACCTCGGTCACGATGTCGTGCGCGCCGCCGACGGCCGACACGAGCACGGTCTCGCTCATGTCGCGCAGGTGCTCGGCCACGACCTCGACGGCGCCGTCGGTGCGGATCGACACGTGCGCGAGGACGTGCTGGCCGAGGAAGACCGGGTCCACCGCGGCGACCACGCGCACGGTGCGGTCGGCCAGCAGCGTGCGCAGTCGTGCGGCCACCGCGGCCCTGGACTGCCCGAGCCGCTCGGCCAGGGCGCGGATGCTCGCGCGCCCGTCCTCCTGGAGCGCGCGGATGAGTTCGGCGTCGAAATCCATGGCTGCGTCCCGATCCGTCAGTTTCCCCGGTCTGCACGACGACGCGCGCAGAACCTCAGCGTAACCCCGTGTGCGACCGGCGGGAAGGCCCGCTTTGCGCGCCCAAGAGACCAGAAGTCCAGTGAATCCCCGTTCTCGCTGGAGTTCTGCCCTTGCCGCCGGGTCGTCGCGTCCCTAGCATCGATCGCTATCCGACACCATCCGCGAAGGAGCGGGTCCATGACCACCACCCCCACCCCCCGAAGCGGCGTCCACAGCCGCGCACGCCGCGCCGGCATCGCCGCCTTCGTCGGCACCACGATCGAGTGGTACGACTTCTACGTCTACGCCACGGCCGCCGCCCTCGTCTTCGGCCCGCTGTTCTTCCCGAGCGACGACCCCCTTGCCGAGACCGCCGCGGCGTTCGCGACGTTCGCGGTCGCGTTCCTCGTCCGTCCCCTCGGCGGCATCGTCTTCGGCCACATCGGCGACAAGCTCGGCCGCCGGGTCTCGCTCGTCATCACCCTGCTGCTGATGGGCGCCGCGACCGTCCTCGTCGGCTGCCTCCCCACCTACGAGAACATCGGCATCCTCGCGCCGATCCTCCTGATCCTGCTGCGCGCCATCCAGGGCCTCGCGGTCGGTGGCGAGTGGGGTGGCGCCGTGCTCATGAGCGTCGAGCACGCCCCGGAGAAGTCGAAGACGTTCTACGGCGGCTTCACCCAGCTCGGCAACCCCGCCGGTGCGCTGCTCGCCTCGGGCATCTTCGCGATCATGGCCCGCGGTGGCGACACGTTCATCATCGACGGCGGCTGGCGCATCCCGTTCCTGCTGTCGATCGTGCTGATCGCCGTCGGCCTGTGGGTCCGCTACCGCGTGGAGGAGTCGCCGGTCTTCGAGGAGAAGATCGAGGGCCGCAAGCAGTCCATGCCCCTCGCCTTCGCGCTGCGCGTCAACTGGAAGCCGATCCTGCTCGGCATCGGCATCCTGCCCATCTCCACGGGCGGCTACTACCTGGCCACGACCTTCGCCACCGCCTACGCGACCGGCGAGCCCATCGCGATCAGCGAGCAGGTGATCCTCGACGCCATGACGATCGCCTCGTTCGTGGAGTTCGTGGTCACGCTGCCGGTCGCCTGGCTCGGCGACAAGTGGGGCCGCAAGAACGTGATGTACATCGGCCTGATCACCTCGGTGCTGACGTTCGCGCCGTTCCTGCTGGTGATGCCGGGACGGGTCGAGCCGCTCATCTTCCTGCTCGCCTCGCTGGTGCGCATCGCGATGAGCGCGACCTACGCCCCGATCGCCGCGATCCTCGCGCAGATGTTCCGCCCGCAGGCGCGGTATACCTCGATCGCCCTCTCCTACGGCGTGGGCGCCGCGATCTGGGCCGGCTTCTCGCCCTGGTTCGCGACGCAGCTGATCGCCTGGACCGGCAGCGTCTGGTCGGTGATCGCGATGTTCGTCGGCATGGCCGTGATCGCCGGGATCTGCACGCGCCTCGCGCCGCAGCACTCCGACGAGGCACCGGTCACGGCCTCGTTCACCGCCCGGACCGACACCACGGCGAACCGCCTGCCCTGATCGGCTCCGCTCCCCACCCGCACGACCCCACCGCGAACAGGCTCCTCATGCGCAAGCTCACCCCCTTCGACCGCTCGGCCCAGGCCGCCCCCGCCCTCGTCACCGCCCGCGCCATCCACACCGCGGACCCGGCGGACACCACCGCGACCGCGATGCTCACCGACCGGGGGCGCATCGTCGCCCTCGGCACGGTCGCGGAGTGCGAGGACGTGGCGGCCAGGGCCGGGCTGACCCCGGAGCGCGTCGAGCTCGGCGACGCGGTCGTGGTGCCCGGGTTCGTCGACGCGCACGCGCACCCGCTCATGTTCGGGCAGATGATGACGTGGGTGGACTGCGGGCCGGAGAAGGCGGGCAGCATCCCCGAGATCGTCGCCCTGCTGAAGGCCGCGGCGGCCGGGCTCCCCGCCGGTCGCCCGGTGCGCGGCTACGGCTACGAGCAGCGCAACCTCGCCGAGAAGCGCCACCCCACCCGGTTCGAGCTCGACGAGGTCGCGTCCGACCGGGAGGTGTACCTCATGAACGCCTCGGGTCACGGCGGCGTCGTGAACTCGTACACGCTCGACATCAACGGCGTGGACCGCGACACCCCGAACCCGGACGGCGGCGAGTTCTTCCGCGACGCCGACGGCGAGCTCACCGGGGAGCTGTCCGACGCGGCGTGCAACATCCTGACGGGCGTGCACGGGGTGAAGATCGGCCACCACGGCCCGAACTTCCACCTGGCCGATGAGCCGGAGGAGCACCTGCGGCAGCTCGACGCAGCGACGCAGCGGTTCCTCGCGGGCGGTGTCACCTCGATCGGCGACTGCCAGGTCACGCGCCGCGAGTTCGACATGTACCTGCGGCTCGCGGAGGCCGGGCGGCTCGAGCTGCGCGTGTCGATGTACCTGCTGTCGCATCTGCTCGACGAGGCGCTCGAGATGGGGCTCGTCGGACAGTTCGGCAACGCGCACCTGAGCTTCGCCGGCATCAAGTTCTACGCCGACGGCACCCTCGGCGGCTGGACCGCGTACTTCCCCGACGGCTACGTGGGCGACCCGTGCCGCACGGGCCAGCTGTACCACGAGCCCGCCGACTACGCCGAGCTGATCCGCAAGGCGCACGCCGCGGGGCTCCAGACGGCGACGCACGCGCAGTCGCCCACCGCGATCGAGATGGTCGTGTCGGCGATCGAGGCCGCGCTCGCCGAACGTCCCGATGCGGACGCCCGGCACCGCATCGAGCACTGCGGCCTGCCCACGCCCGAGCAGATCGCGCGCATGGCGACCGCCGGCATCCGTCCCGTCAACCAGACCCAGCACTACTTCAACTGGGGCGAGGGCGTGGAGGAGGCCATCGGCACCCCGGGCGAGCGGTTCAACCCGCTCGGCGAGTTCGAGCGGGCGGGCGTGCCCATGACGATCTCCTCCGACGCCCCGGTCGCCGAGCCGATCCCGCTGGAGGCCATCCAGACGGCGGTCACCCGCGTCACCCGCCGCGGCCACCGACTCGGGCCCGACGACCTGCGCATCTCCGCGCTCGCCGCACTGCGCGCCCACACGATCGAGGGGGCCGTGTCGATCGGGCGGGAAGACGACCTTGGCTCGCTGGAAGTGGGCAAGCTCGCCGACTTCGCGGTGCTCTCGGACGACCCGCTGGCCGTGCCCGCCGAGGAGATCGCGGCCATCGAGGTGCGCGAGACCTGGGTCGACGGCGTGCGCCGCCACGTCGCCGCCCGCACCACGGCCGCCGTCTGAACGAGGATACGAGCATGAGCGCCGACGCGAACCCCACCGCCCCGTACGCCGACACGGCGGGCCGCGCGGTGCTGGAGACCATCCGCGGCTACGGGGTGACGGCGGTGTTCGGCATCCCCGGCACGCACAACCTGGAGCTGTACCGCCCCCTGGCCGACCTCGGCATCCGCGCCGTCACCAACCGGCACGAGCAGGGCTCCGGCTACGGCGCCGACGGCTGGGCGCAGCAGACCGGGCTCCCCGGCGTCGTGATCACCACGTCGGGCCCCGGGCTGCAGAACGCCCTGAGCGCGATCGGCACCGCGTTCTGCGAGTCGCGTCCGCTGATCGTGCTGTCGCCCGGGGTGCCGCTCGGCGCGGAGTTCGCCGACGTGGGCACCCTGCACGAGACGAAGGACGCCACGGCCATGGTCGGCGCGATCGCGGAGTGGTCGCGCCGGGTGACCACGGCGGCCGAGGGGGTGGAGGCCGTGCACGACGCCTTCCACCTCTTCCGCACCGGGCGCCCGCGCCCCGTGCACATCGAGATCCCGCTCGACGTGCTGGAGGCCCCGGCCGACGTGCCCGCCGCCGCCCGGGCGCCCCGTCCGATGCCCGAGCGGC
>NZ_SSDM01000244.1:0-423 GCF_004794375.1 Microbacterium sp. K35
CGACGCGGTGCTGTCGGCGAGGAATGTGTCGATCGAGTATGAGGTGGATCCGCCGGTCAAGGCTGTCCGCGACGTGTCGCTGACGCTGAACCGTGGCGAGATCCTGGGGCTCGCGGGGGAGTCGGGGTGTGGGAAGACCACCCTCGCGTATGGGATGAACCGGTTGTTGAAGGCTCCGGCGTTGATGACCCAGGGCGAGATCGTGTTCCATGACCGGGATGGACACGACATCGATGTGGTGGGGCTCGATGGGGAGGGCCTGCGGGCGTTCCGCTGGGACAAGATCTCGATGGTGTTCCAGGGGGCGATGAACTCGTTGAATCCGGTGATCAGTGTGAGGGCGCAGATCTTCGACATCTTCGACACGCACCGTCCCGGGATGAGCAAGAGGGCCAAGCAGGAGCGGGCGGAGGAGCTGCTGAC
>NZ_SSDM01000245.1:0-1754 GCF_004794375.1 Microbacterium sp. K35
CGGGAACGCGGGCGGATGCCCGGGGACCCACACCCCGTCGTCGGCGAGCCGCTGCCCCTGCGCCCCGAGCACCTCGTGCGGGGGGCCGTCGGCGACCACGCCGCCCTCACCGATCACGATCACGCGGGTCATGAGGGGCAGCCACACGTCGAGCCGGTGCTCCACGACCACGAGCGTGGCGGGGTGGGTGTCGAGCAGGCGCGACACCGCGTCGCGCACCTCCGCCACCCCGTGCGGGTCGAGGTTCGCGGTGGGCTCGTCGAGCAGCAGCAGTCCGGGGCGCATGGCGAGGAGTCCCGCGAGCGCGAGGCGCTGCTTCTGGCCGCCCGACAGCGCCTTGGTGGGGTGGTCGAGCGGCACGTCGAGCCCCACGGCCTCCAGGGCGGCGGTGACGCGCGGCCAGATCTCGGCGCGCGGGATGCCCAGGTTCTCGCAGCCGAAGGCGACGTCGTCGCCCACGCGTGCCAGGGTCACCTGCGAGTCGGGGTCTTGCAGCACCAGTCCCGCGCGACCCCGGGTGGCGGTCGCCGCGGCGCCGTCGACGAGCAGCCGGCCCTCGCTCTCGCCCTCCTCCTCGCCGCCCAGCACACCGGCGAGCCCGTGCAGCAGCGTCGACTTGCCCGCGCCGGATGCGCCGAGCACGAGCACGCGCTCGCCCGGCTCGATGCGGAACGACACGTCGCGCAGGGCCCAGGCGAGGCGACTCGCGTGACGCCACCCCCACCCTCGAGCCTCGACGGCGGCGGGGGTGGCCTGCTCGGCCCCCATCAGACGCGGACGCGCGCCTCGCGGCCGGAGCCGAACCGGTCGAGCGCGCCGGTCGCCGCGATGCCCCTGGCCAGAACCCACGACAGCGCCCCCGCGATCACCGCGCCGGAGACGACGGTGCTGAGCAGGTAGATCGTCGTGAACGCCGGGCCGGATCCGGCGTACCAGAGCACGAGGTTGTTGATGCCGCCCGCGAGTGCGGCGCCCGCACCGGCGAGGATCGCGACGGGCAGCGACCAGCGACGGTAGAAGAACAGCAGGAAGACGAGCTCGGCGCCGAGCCCCTGCACGAGCCCGGCCTCGAGGGTGAGGAAGCCGCCCCACTGGTTGCCGATGAGCGCCGAGACGACGGCGGCGAGCAGTTCGACGTAGATCGCGGCTCCGGCCTTGCGGATGATGAGTCCGCCGAGCACGCCCGCGAACAGCCAGGGGCCGTCGAGCAGGCCCTGCAGCCCGGGGAGCAGCGGTTCGAGGAGGGCCTTGGGGCCGAGGTAGCCGACGTTCCAGGCGAGGAAGATCAGGCCGGCGGCGACACCGAGGACACTGGCGACGACGATGTCGACGATGCGCCAGCGCAGGTAGCTGCGCGGCGCGGCCGCCGTCGAGGTCTTCGCGGATGCGGACGTGGATGTGGACGTACTCATAGGAACTCCTCCCTGCGCTGGCATGACCCAGATCAGGTTCGACGGTCGAAGCGCGATTCGCTCCCTCTCAGCCCGGCTCGCCGGACTCCCGTGGTTGTGCTGACGATCCTACCCGGTCCGCCGGTTGGCGCGTCGCCGCCCCGGCGCGGCCGATTCCCGGCCGGATTCGGTACCGTAAGCGGGTGACCGCATCCGATCCCGCCGGCGAGGCGACGGGCATCGGCGGCAACGGCCCCGCTCCGACTGCTGCCCCCTCCGACGACGCCCCCACGTCCGCGCTGCGCTCGCGGGCGCGGGCGACCACCACCCCACCGACCGGGAGCGACGACGCGGGCGACGACG
>NZ_SSDM01000246.1:0-288 GCF_004794375.1 Microbacterium sp. K35
GAGCAGCGGGACCGCGTGCTCCCGGGCGGCGCGGCGGGCGGTCGCGACGGCGCCTGCCGACACGACCTCTGCGCCGAGCGACGACGCGAGGATCTCGGGCGCCGGCAGGTGCAGTTCCGCGGGGAGGATGCGGCGGGCGGCGGCGAGCACCGGCTCCACGCTCTCGGCCACCGCGCCGCACACGATCACGCGGGCGGGGTCGTACATGCTGCCGAGCACGCCGACCACACGGGCGACCGTGGCGCCCACCCGCTCGGCGACCCGCAGCGCGTCGGGGTCGCCGGAGGC
>NZ_SSDM01000247.1:0-492 GCF_004794375.1 Microbacterium sp. K35
AGGGTCCGCGCGCGGAGGGCCGGCGTCGCGGCGACGGCGAGGACCAGGGAGCGGACGAGCACGATCGCGGCGAGCGGACGCCCGCCGTCGCTCCCCGTGATCGCGGCGTCGAGGCGGCGCAGGGGGCCGACCAGCGCGGGGTCGTCGAGCGCACGGTCGTCGGCGAGGTGAGCGAGCAACCGGTCGATGGTCCAATCCGCGGGGATTGGCCCCAGATCCGGCGTGAGAGTGGTGGTGGAGGTGTCCATTGGTCCAGAATCGGGTCACATGGACACGGACGACAGGGCCAATGCGGCGCCGATGGACCACGGATCGGCCCCGGGTCGCGCGACTCCGCTGGTGCGAGCGGGCGAGGTGTCGACCGAGGGGCTGGCCGCTCGGCTCGGCCGCTGGACCCACGGCGACGGAACGCTGGCGACCCGGCTCGCGCGCGGCATCTCGGCGCTGATCGCGGGCGGCGAGCTCCGCGCGCGAGCAGATCGGAAGAGCGTC
>NZ_SSDM01000024.1:0-5478 GCF_004794375.1 Microbacterium sp. K35
ACCCCCGCCGATCCGGTTCGCTCTAGACGCCCTCGCGCTTTTGCTACATGCTATAGCGAACACCCTTACCCGAAGCATCACCCGAAGCACCACCCGACACCTGGAGGCACCCATGTCGCGTCGTCGCGTCCTTCTCGGCGGAGCAGCGCTGCTCACCGCCGCGCTGATCACCGCTGGCTGCAGCACCTCATCCACCCCCGACGGCTCCGCCCAGGACGGCGGCACGCTCACCGTGGCCGCGGCCCAGGGCATCCCGCAGCTCAACCCGGCCATCCGCACCTTCGCGTGGGAGGAGGTGCTGTTCCCGCTGCTCTGGAACGGCCTCACCACCACCGACGAGTCCGGCGAGATCGTCGGCGACCTCGCCGAGAGCTGGGAGACCTCGGACGACCAGAAGACGTGGACGTTCACGCTCCGCGACGGCGTCACGTTCTCCAACGGCGACCCGTTCACCGCGGAAGACGCCGTGGCCTCGTTCGAGTACTACCTCGACCCCGAGACCGCCACGCAGGAGAAGAACAAGATCGACATGGTGACCGACGTCACCGCCCCCGACGACAAGACCGTCGTCATCACGCTCTCCGAGCCGATCGCCACGTTCGACGCCGGCATCGTCTGGGTCAAGATGCTCGACGTCGACGCGCTCGACACCATCGACAAGGAGCCCATCGGCACCGGTCCCTACATCGTCGACGCCTTCACACCCGACGACAGCCTCACGCTCGTGCCCAACCCCGAGTACTTCGGCGACGCCCCCGCGCTCGACGAGATCAGGATCGTGAAGGCCGCCGAGTCCACGGCCGCCGTGACCGGACTGCGCTCGGGCGACATCGACGTGTTGTGGTCGGTGCCGCAGGGCGACGTCGAGGGCCTGGAGGCCGGCGGCGACATCGCGCTCGTGAAGCCGGAGAACCCGAGCCAGTGGCCGTCGTGGGAGGTCGACACCACCTCCCCGCCGTTCAACGACGTGCGTGCGCGGCAGGCCCTCGCATACGCGATCGACCGCGAGGCGATCCTCGACGCCGCGTACTACGGCCAGGGCACGGTCTCCCCGACCAACAACGCCCTCGGCGAGGTGAACCCCTGGTACGGCGGCGACCTGACCGACTACTCCTACGACCTCGACAAGGCCAAGGAGCTGTTCGCCGAGGCCGGCGTGACCGAGGGCAGCACCCTCACCTGGTGGGGCGTCGCCGGCCAGTACCCGGAGTGGAACACCAGCGGCGAGATCCTGCAGGCCAGCCTCAAGGAGATCGGCATCACCCTGAAGATCGACAACAACGACGTCGGCACCTGGGTCGACTCGTTCTACCCGGCGGGCAAGAGCTTCCCGGGCTACATCGTGCCGAACTTCCAGTCCACGCCGCCCGAGCCCGCCTACTCGCTGAATTTCTATCTGGAGGGCCGCTGCGAGTGCAACTGGGTCGACCCGGAGTTCCAGTCGGCCTTCGCCGCCGCCGTCGCCGAGCCCGACCAGGCCGCGCGTGCCGAGAAGTGGGGCACCGTGCAGACGATCATCAACCAGCAGGTGCCGCTGATCGTGCCGCTGCAGTCCACCGTGGTCACCGCGACCAGCACGAAGGTCGACGGCGTGTGGGTCGAGGGCGGCGGGCAGCTGCACCTCGAGAACGCGCAGCTGAAGGGCTGACGTGCTCCTCTCCGTCCTGCGGCGGGTGGCGATCAGCATCGCAATGCTGATCGCCACCTCGCTCCTCGTGTTCGTGGTGCTCCGGCTGCTGCCGGGCGACCCCGTGATCACCCGTCTCGGCTCGACGCCGGGCGTGGACGCCGAGATGCTCCAGCGTCTGCGCGAGGAGGCCGGGCTCGACGCCCCGGTCATCGAGCAGTACCTGCGCTGGATCGGCGGCGTCGTCACGGGCGACTTCGGACAGTCGTACTTCAACCAGTTCTCGGTGACCGAGCTCATCGCGCAGCGCCTGCCCGCCACGCTCGAGCTCACGCTGATCGGCATCCTGCTGGCCGTGCTCATCGCGACCCCGGCCGCCGTGATCGCCTCGCTGCGCCCGCTCGGCGTGGTCGACCGCGTGCTCACGGCCATCTCCACCGCGGGCATGGCGCTGCCGCAGTTCCTCATCGGCATCGTGCTGATCGTGGTGTTCGCCGTGCAGCTGAAGTGGCTGCCCGCCCGCGGCTACACGCCGTTCGCGGACGACCCGGCCGACAACCTCGTGCGCATGATCCTGCCCGCCCTCACCCTCGCCTTCGCCGCCGCGCCGCTGCTGATGCGGTTCCTGCGGGCGTCGATGGTCGAGGTGCTCGACGCCCCCTACATCCGCACCGCCCGCGGCAAGGGGCAGTCGGCGAGCGGGGTGGTCCTCGGGCACGCGCTGCGCAACGCCCTGATCCCGGGGCTCACCATGCTCGGCCTCATCGTCGGATACACGCTCGGCGGTGTCGTGATCGTGGAGTACGTGTTCGGTGTTCCCGGGCTCGGCTCGCTGGCGATCGACGCCGTGTTCAAGCGCGACTACGCGGTGCTGCAGTCGGTGGTGCTGCTGATCTCCGCCATGTTCATCCTCACGACGCTGGTCGTCGACCTGCTCTACGGCGTGCTCGACCCGCGTCTTCGTGCAAGGAGCAGCCGTGGCTGACACCCTCACCCTCGCCCTGCGCTCGACCCGTCCGCGCCGCCGGCTCGCCGTCGCCTCGTGGATCCCCCTCGCGCTGCTCGCCCTGATCGTGCTGGCCTGCGTGCTCGCGCCCGTCATCGCGCCGTTCGACCCCGCGGCCCAGTCGCCCGACCGCTTCGCCGCGCCCTCGGCCGTGCACCTGTTCGGCACCGACGAGCTCGGCCGCGACCTGTTCAGCCGCGTGCTGTACGGCGGACAGCTCACCGTGTTCATCGCCGCCGGTGCCACGCTCGTGGCGATGGTGCTCGGCATCGCCTGGGGCATGGCCGCCGCGTTCGCCCGCGGCTGGGTCGACGAGCTGCTCATGCGCCTGGCCGACACCGTGATGGCGATCCCGCAGATCCTGTTCGCGCTGGTGTTCATCTCGGCGTTCGGCGCCGACCCCGTGAAGCTCGCCGTCATCATCGGCATCCTGCTCACCCCCACGACCGCGCGGCTGGTGCGGTCGTCGGTGCTGAGCGAGCTGCAGGAGGACTACTTCACCGCGGCCGTGGCCTTCGGCTCGAAGCGCAGCCGCCTGCTGTTCGCGGAGGTGCTGCCCAACGCCAAGGGACCGATCGTGGTGCAGGCCGCCATCAACGCCGCGAACGCGATCCTGCTGGAGGCGTCGATGAGCTTCGTCGGGCTCGGCATCGCGCCGCCCGAGGCCACCTGGGGCACCCTCGTGCAGCAGGGCTACCAGAAGATGTACCAGTCGATCGGGTACGTGCTGTTCCCCGCGCTGTTCATCTTCGTGACCATCTGGCTGCTCAACGTGCTCGCCGACCAGTTCGGCGGCGACCGGAAGGGGAAGGGCCGATGACCGACGCCGCTCCCGTCCTGCGGGTGCAGGACCTCACCGTCTCCTACGGCGACGTGACGCCCGTGAAGGGCATCAGCTTCGCGGTGCGCCCCGGCGAGCGGATCGGCCTGGTCGGCGAGTCCGGCTCCGGCAAGTCGCTCACCGCGCTGTCGATCATGCGCCTCAACGACGGCGCGAAGCTCGGCGGCAGCATCCGGCTGCGCGACCGTGAGCTGCTGACTCTCCGCACGCGCGAGATGACGAAGGTGCGCGGCGGCGAGATCGCGATGGTCTACCAGGACCCGATGTCGTCGCTGAACCCGGTGCGCACCATCGGGCACCAGCTCGTCGAGGCGATCCGGCTGCACGAGCGGGTGTCGCGCCAGGCCGCGCGTGCCAGGGCCGTCGAGCTGCTGACCGAGGTCGGCGTGCCGCTGCCCGAGGAGCGCCTGAGCCAGTACCCGCACGAGTTCTCCGGCGGCATGCGGCAGCGCGTCATGATCGCGATGGCCATGTCGTCGCGGCCCGCGGTGCTGATCGCCGACGAGCCCACCACCGCCCTCGACGTGACCACGCAGTCGCGCATCATCGACCTGCTCGACCGTCTCGCGGAGGACCACGGCACCGCGGTCGTGCTCATCACGCACGACCTCGGCGTCGCGGCCGGCTTCTGCGAGCGGATCCACGTGATGCGGCACGGGCGCGTGGTCGAGGAGGGCCCCGTCGACCGGATCTACGCCGCGCCCGAGCACCCGTACACGCAGGCGCTGCTGGGGGCCGTGGTCGACCTCACGGTGGACGTGCACCAGCCCATCCCGACCGTGGACGCCCTTCACCTCGCACCGCCCACCCCGGAACCGCACGGTGCGGGGCCATCCCACCCCCGGTCCGTGAGCGAGGGGCCCTTCGGCGAGACGAAGGGCGCCGCCGACACGATCAGCGCGGTCGACCGGGCCAGGGAGTCGGGCGACGTGCTGGTCGACGTGCAGGGCGTGACGAAGGTGTTCACGCTGGGCTCCGGACGCCGCGTGACCGCGGTCGACGACGTGTCGTTCCAGATCCGCCGCGGCGAGACCGTGGGGCTCGTCGGCGAGTCGGGGTCGGGCAAGTCGACCGTGTCGAAGGCGGTGCTCGCGCTCGGCGGCATCGACGGCGGTGCGGTGGTGTTCGACGGGCAGCGTCCGCACGACCTGCGCGGCGAGGAGCTGCGCAGGCTGCGCCGCCGCATGCAGATGGTGTTCCAGGACCCGTTCTCGGCGCTCAACCGCCGGCAGACCGTGGCGCAGATCATCGAGGCGCCGCTGCTCGCCCACGGCATCGGCACCCGGGCGACCAGGGCCGAGAAGGTGCGCGAGGCGATGCACCGGGTGCGGCTGGACGAGGAGTTCGCGCACCGGCTCCCGCGCTCGATGTCGGGCGGCCAGTGCCAGCGGGTGTCGATCGCGCGGTCGCTCGTGCTGGAGCCGGAGTTCCTGGTGCTGGACGAGTCGGTGTCGGCGCTCGACGTGTCGATCCAGGCGCAGGTGCTGAACCTGTTGCGCGACCTGCAGTCCGAGCTCGGCCTGACGTACCTCTTCATCAGCCACGACCTCGCCGTGATCCGGTACATGTCGTCGACCGTCGCCGTGATGCAGCACGGGCGGATCGTGGAGGTCGGCGCGCGCGACGCCCTGTTCGCGAACCCGCAGCACGAGTACACGCGCAGCCTCATGGCCGCGATCCCGGTGGCCGATCCGGTGCTCGAGCGGCGCCGGCGGGCCGAGGCCGCGGCGCTCTGGCAGGCGCAGGGGGCGGTCACCGCGGTCGTCCCGGCCCCCACCGCCGCGGGAGCGCGCGGATGACACCGACGGGACACCACGTCCCGACCCGCCGTCGATAACGAAGGAGTCGTCATGTCCGACACCACCACCGGCACCGAACAGGGTGTGCGCTCGACGGGGCGTCGCGCCCTGATGACCGGGCTCGGCGCCGTCGCGCTCGGTGCGGCCGGGTCCGTCGTCGGCGCGTCGTCCGCGCAGGCGGCCCCCGTCGCGGCGGGCTCGAAAG
>NZ_SSDM01000248.1:0-295 GCF_004794375.1 Microbacterium sp. K35
ACCTGCGACCACGCCAGCAGAACCGCGGGCGCACCGGCACCGACCGCGGTGCTGCTGGCGTGGTCGCAGGTCACGAGCGCGATCGCCGCCTCCGCCGCGGTGCCCCTGTTCGCCGTGCTCGCATTCGCGGCGCTGCTGCTGTCCGCCGCGGTCGCGCTCGTCGCGGTGGTCGCGGTGCCCGTCGCCGCCCTCCGCGACGACGTGGGGCTGCGTACGATCGCGGTCGTCTGCGCCGTCGCGGCGGTGCGTCGCCCGCTCGGACCGCTGGCCGCGCTCGCCGTGTCGGCCGCGGTCG
>NZ_SSDM01000249.1:0-2746 GCF_004794375.1 Microbacterium sp. K35
GGAGCGGTCCGGACGCGTCGCGAGCGCCGCCTCGGCCCGGATCGCCATCGCCAGCACGTGCCCGGCCACCACGTCGTGCAGCTCGCGCGCCATGGCCTCCCGCTCCCGCTGCACGGCCTCGGTGCGGTCGCGTTCCGCGGCGGCCGCGGCGTCCTCGGCGCGTTGACGGTGCAGCTCCGCCAGCTCGTGCGCCTGCGAGACCGCGACCGCCCACCAGTAGTCGGTTCCGAAGATGGCCCCGAACTGCACTCCGAACAGCACGGCCACCGGCACGTCGACGTCGGCGAACAGCAGTGCGGCGAAGAACAGCGCCGCGGTCGCCGCGCCCAGAGAGATCAGGAGCACGCGGCGGCCGCGCGGTCCGGCGCGGAACGCCGCCATCCACAGCACGTCCAGCAGCACGACCAGGGTGCCGACGCCCCCCACGGTGAGCAGATCGGCGAGGAACAGCACCGCCACCAGCACCAGCACCGTCCACGGCCGTCGTGCCTTGCCGAGCGAGAGCACGCACGCCGGAACCGCGAGCACCAGCGCCCACCACGGCGACACGTCGTCCGACAGCAGCGAGAACGGGCCCCAGAGCCCGTGGAAGCCGAAAGAGGCCATGACCACGGAGAGCACCAGCGCACCGAGCGGATCCGCCCACCAGCGGTGGCGCCGATACCAAGCGCCGAGACCGCCCTCGCCCGGTTCGTGCATGACCTCATGCAACCACGGTGACCGCGGGGTCGCATCCGACGAAGGGATGAGGGTCGTGCGGCAGACGGTACTTTCGCCCGATCCGCCCGGCCGCGCCGGCCGCGACGGTGGAGGCATGGAACTCTTCGGCGGACTCCCCCTCCCCCTGTCGCTCGCGGTACTGGCGCTCATCGACGGGCTCAGCGTGGGCACCCTGCTGATCCCCGTCTTCCTGCTGCTGCACCCGGGGCGCGTGCGCGCCGGTCGCATCGTGCTGTATCTGGTGACGATCGCGGGGTTCTACCTGGCGGTCGGGCTGCTGTTCCTGTGGGGACTGGTGAACCTGGCGGACGTCGCCTCCGACTTCCTCGCGTCCCCGGCGGGGATGATCACGCGGCTGCTGGTGGGCGTCGCGCTGCTGATCACCGCGTTCGCGATGCCCACCTCGAAGCCCGCAGCGGTCGGCGATGGGGAGCGGCAGCCGCCGCGGGTGTCGCCGTGGACCGGGAGGCCGTCCGCCTCCGGTCGCGCCTCCGCGGCGACACCCGACCCGGCCCCGCTGTTTCGAGCGGCCGCCTCCGACCCGGAGCCCGAACCGCGATGGACCGGCGCGTCGTCCGATTCGTCCGTCGCCGCCACGGGTTCCGCTCTCGAACGCCCCGAGTCCGCGACCACGGGGCACGCACCCCCACGCCCTGGACGCCTCCTGCGGTGGCGCGAACGCCTGCTCGACCCGCGCACGCGAGGGTTCGCGGTGATGGCGGTCGCGATCGCCGCGGGGCTCGTCGAGGTCGCCACGATGCTCCCCTACCTCGTGGCCATGACGATGCTCGCCGACGCGGGTGTCGACACCCCGTTCCGCGTGCTCGCGCTGGTCGGCTATTGCGCGCTCATGATCGCGCCCGCCCTCGTCCTCCTGGTGCTGCGGCTCGTGGCGGCGCCGCTCGTGCAGCGCCCGCTGGAGCGCTTCGCGGCGTGGATGGAGCGCACGGGCGCCGAGAACACGGCATGGATCATCGGCATCATCGGGTTCCTGATCGCGCGGTCGGCCGCCACCGAGCTCGGGCTGTTCGACGCGCTCGGCGCGATCCTCTGAGCCGGTCGGCGCAGCGTCGGCGACGAAGTAGGCTCGTCGGGTGCGTCTCGTCATCGCCCGCTGCTCGGTGGACTACTCCGGCCGGCTCAACGCCCATCTCCCGCTCGCCACGCGCCTGCTCGTGCACAAGGGCGACGGGAGCCTGCTCGTGCACTCCGATGGGGGAAGCTACAAGCCCCTCAACTGGATGAGCCCGCCCTGCTCCCTCGCCACGGAGGTCCCGGGCGAGGAGGAGGCGACCGCCGGCGTCGTCGAGGTGTGGCGCGTCACGCACAAGAAGACGGGCGATGCGCTGCGTGTGCAGATCTACGAGATCATCCACGACTCGCAGCACGAACTGGGCATCGACCCCGGGCTGCAGAAGGACGGCGTCGAGGCCGACCTGCAGCGCCTGCTGGCCGAGCAGGTCGAGCTCATCGCCGAGGGCGCGACCCTGGTGCGCCGGGAGTATCCGACCGCCATCGGTCCGGTCGACCTGCTGGTGCGTGACGCGGAGGGCGCTGCGATCGCCGTGGAGGTCAAGCGCCGGGGCGACATCGACGGCGTGGAGCAGCTGACGCGCTACCTGGAGCTGCTGGGCCGCGACCCCCACCTCTCCCCCGTGCAGGGCGTCTTCGCCGCGCAGGAGATCAAGCCGCAAGCCCGCGTGCTCGCCGAAGACCGCGGCATCCGCTGCCTGGTGCTCGACTACGACGACATGAAGGGCATCGAGTCGGGCATCCCCCGGCTGTTCTGACGCCGCTCGCCGCGGTCAGCGCACGGAGATCAGCCGTCGCGGTGGGCCCTCCAGCCGGGCGACCGCGATCCTGACCTCGGTCACCTCGTGCTCGATCCCCGACAGCCGTTCCTCCAGGGCCCCGAAGCGCGCGTCCATGCCGGAGAATCGCTCCTCCACCATCGCGAACCGCTCATTCATCCGCGCATCCGACGCCGCGAACCGCGCATCCATCCGCTCTTCCATGCCCGAGAACC
>NZ_SSDM01000250.1:0-6326 GCF_004794375.1 Microbacterium sp. K35
GGCCAGCGGGCCGCGGTCGCGCCGCTCGCCACCTGGGTGGCGGACAACGACGTGCGGTGGCTCGCCGCCGACCCGTGGGGGGCGGCGGTCGCGCCGATCGTGCTCACGGGCGCGCACCTCGGGCTCGCCGACGCTCCGGCGATGGCGCACGAGCTGCGCCTCACGGGCGGAGCCTGCGCCACGGAGACGCTCGCCGACAGCGGCTACTTCCGCATCTGCGCCGCGCCCTGACCCCGCCGGGGCGGAGACGCGAACGGCCGGCCGCAGAAGCGGCCGGCCGTCTCACGGGAGAACGTCAGAGCGCGAGGCGCTCCTGCACCACGGCGGCGAGGCGCTCCGCGTAGGCGCGGGCCGACTCCGAGTCGGCCGCCTCGACCATGACCCGCACGAGCGGCTCCGTCCCGGACTTGCGCAGCAGCACGCGCCCGGTGTCGCCCAGCTCGGCTTCGACGTCGCGCACCGCCTGCTGCACGACCTCGTCGTCGGCGACACGATCCTTGTCGACGTCGCGCACGTTGATCAGCACCTGCGGGTAGACCGTCATCACGGAGGCGAGCTCGGCGAGGGACTTCCCCTGTCGCGCCATCTCGGACACCAGGTGCAGACCCGTGAGCAGGCCGTCGCCGGTGGTGGCGAACTCGCTCATGATCACGTGGCCGGACTGCTCGCCGCCGAGCGCGTAGCCGCCCTCGTTCATGTCCTCGAGCACGTAGCGGTCGCCGACCGCGGTCTGGCGCACGGTCACGCCGTGCTCGCGCATCGCGACGTGCAGGCCGAGGTTGCTCATGACCGTGGCGACGAGCGTGTCGTCGGTGAGGACGCCGCGCTCCTTCATCGACAGCGCGAGGATCGCCATGATCTGGTCGCCGTCGACGATCGTGCCGTTCGCGTCGACCGCGAGGCACCGGTCGGCGTCCCCGTCGTGCGCGATGCCCACGTCGGCGCCGAGCCGCACCACGGCCTCAGCGAGGTTCTCGAGGTGCGTGGAGCCGACGCCGTCATTGATGTTCCAGCCGTCGGGGTCGGCGCCGATGACGGTCACCTCGGCCCCTGCGTCGCGGAACGTCTCGGGCGATACGCCGGAGGCGGCGCCGTGCGCGCAGTCGAGCACCACGTGGATGCCCTCCAGGCGGTGCGGCAGCGAGCCGAGCAGGTGCACGACGTAGCGGTCTTCGGCGTCGGAGAAGCGGTCGATGCGACCGACGCCTGCGCCGGTGGGGCGCAGCTTCTCGCCGTGCATGGCCTCTTCGATGCGCTGCTCGACGATGTCGGGGAGCTTGCGGCCGCCGCGGGCGAAGATCTTGATGCCGTTGTCGGGCGCCGCGTTGTGCGACGCCGAGATCATCACGCCGAAGTCGGCGTCGCGGTCGGCGACGAGGAACGCGAGTGCGGGGGTCGGGATGACCCCGGCCTCGAGCACGTCGACGCCGGAGGACGCGAGGCCCGCGGAGACGGCGGCGGTGAGGAAGTGCCCCGAGACCCGGGGGTCACGGGCGACCACGGCGGTGAGTCGCTTGCCTTCGGCCTTGCGAGCCTCCGCCGTACGGCCCTGGCCCAGGACGACAGCAGTCGCCTGGGCCAGGGTGAGCGCCAGGTCGGCGGTGAGGATGCCATTGGCGAGTCCTCGCACGCCGTCCGTGCCAAAGATCGGCATCGGAGCAGTGGACCTTAACGCTTCGAGTACTGAGGCGCCTTACGGGCCTTCTTGAGTCCGGCCTTCTTGCGCTCCTTGACGCGAGCGTCGCGCGAGAGGAAGCCGGCCTTCTTCAGGGTCGGACGGTTGTTCTCCGCGTCGATGCCGTTGAGGGCACGAGCGATGCCGAGACGCAGCGCGCCGGCCTGCCCGGAGTCGCCACCACCCGAGATGCGGGCGATCACGTCGTAGGCACCGGCGAGGTTCAGCGCGGTGAACGGGTCGTTGATCAGCTGCTGGTGCAGCTTGTTCGGGAAGTAGTCCTCGAGCGTGCGGCCGTTGACCGTGATGGTGCCCGAGCCGGGGACCAGACGCACGCGGGCGATGGCCTGCTTGCGACGGCCGACAGCGGCGCCCGGGACGCTGAGCACGGGGCGGGGAGCCGCCTCGACTGCCTCGGTCTCGGGGGTCGACGTCGAGAAGTTCTGGAGGTTTTCGGTGGTGTCCTGGATGTCAGCCACGAGTATGTCCTTAGTCGTTACGGCGCTTACTGGGCGACCTGGTCGAGGGTGTACGGCTGGGGCTGCTGCGCGGCGTGCGGGTGCTCGGCACCGACGTACACCTTCAGCTTCGACAGCTGCTGGCGGCCCAGGCTGTTCTTCGGGAGCATGCCGCGGATGGCCTTCTCCACGGCGCGGACCGGGTTCTTCTCGAGCAGCTCGGAGTAGCTGACGGCCTTCAGACCACCCGGGTAGCCCGAGTGACGGTAGGCGATCTTCTTCTGGAGCTTCTGACCGGTGAGCGCGACCTTGTCGGCGTTCACGATGATGACGAAGTCACCCGAGTCGATGTGGTTGGCGAAGGTCGGCTTGTGCTTGCCACGCAGGAGCGTCGCCGCGTGCGAGGCCAGGCGGCCGAGAACGACGTCGGTGGCGTCGATGACGACCCAGTCGCGCTGGACTTCGCCAGCCTTGGGGGTGTAAGTGCGCGTCACGATAGTGCTGCTTTCTTGTCGAACGGAGGTGTTCGTGAATCCCACTCCGGGGTGGTTCCTCCCGACAGGGACGAACACGCCAGTGGAGGGCTCACGTTCGGATGTGCGTCTTCCTCGCAGTACGGGAAGGGCACCAAAGAGTCAGCATACGCCACCCGACCCCCTCCGACCAAACCAGCCGCGCGCCCGCGCCCGGTCAGTCGGTCTTCACCGTCACCAGGATCGGACGGTGGTCGCTCGACCGCTGCGGCAGGGTCGTGATGCGCTCGATCTCGAATCCGGTCGAGGTCGCGAAGTCGTAGTGACCGCGGAAGACGCGGTAGCGCGTGTAGGTGTGGTCGTCGCTGAGCGACAGCGCATAGCCGTGGTCGCGCACGGCCTGCCCCAGGTTCTCCTTGAACACGGGGTAGTTGTAGTCGCCGACCATGAGCTGCGGAAGGCCGTCCCCGAGGCTCGCGAGCTCGGTCAGGGCCGCGCGGATCTGGTGGCGCCGCAGCGAGTTCAGCGCCGTCAGCGGTGCGGCGTGGAACGACGCGACGATGAACTCGTCGCCGTCGTCGATGTCGCGCAGCCGTGCGCCGAGCACCCGCTCGTGCGCGGGCTTCGCGATGCGGTCGTGCAGCGACTTCTTGAGCCCGAGGGTGCGGATGCCCTGCAGGTGGTAGGTGCTCTCGCGGTAGAACAGCGCGAGTCCGAGGCGGTTGCCCTGGGTGGCGTCGGCGAGCACGAGGCCCCCGATCCGGTCGGGCAGCGCCGGCACGTCGCACTCCTGCAGGCAGAGGATGTCGGGGTCGTGTTCGGCGACGAGTGTCGCGAGCTCCCCGGCCGCCCGGTGTTTGCGCAGGTTGTACGAGATGACCTTCATGACCGTGCCCACGCTACCCGCCCCTGCTGTGCCCGGGATCCGTATCCGGCGATCAGTCCGACTCGCGGTCGCGGCGGGCCCTGGTCTGTTCGGCCCGTGCGGCGAGCAGCTCGTCCGCCGGATACCCGACCTCGGTCAGCGTCAGTCCCCGGGCCGCGAGCACCTTGAACTCGCTGGTCCTGGTGAGGGCGTCGCGCAGCACCACCAGGTCGGACACGTCCAGGCGACCCTCCCCCACGGCCGCGCATGCGCCGACGAGTGCGCGCACCATGCTGTGGCAGAACGCGTCCGCCTTCACCTCGGCCACCAGCACGCCGTCCGCGTCGCGCTCCCACCGGTAGTCGAGCAGGGTGCGGATGGTGGTGGCCTCCTCGCGGGGCTTGCAGTACGCCGCGAAGTCGTGCAGGCCGATCAGCGTGCGCGCAGCCTCGTCCATCGCGCGCTCGTCCAGGCGTCCGCGGATGCTCGTGGTGTCGGCGCGACGCAGCGGGTCGTAGCCGGCCAGACCGTCGGCGAGACGGTACCGGTAGCGGCGCCACACGGCCGAGAAGCGCGCGTCGAAACCCTCGGGCGCCGCGGTCGACCGGGTGACGGTGACGTCGGAGTAGGCGCCGAGCACACCCCGCATGCGTCCCGCGATCGAGCCCGCCGGATCCTGCGCCGCCCGTCCGTGCCTGGCCTCGATGCGCGACCACTGCCGCTCGTCGAGATCGACGTGTGCGACCTGTCCGCTCGCGTGCACGCCGGCGTCGGTGCGGCCGGCGACCACGAACCGCACGTCGGAGCCCACGATGCGGGCGAGCGCCGCCTCCAGCGTCCCCTGAACGGTGCGGAGCGTGGGCTGTGTCGCCCAGCCGCGGAAGTGGGTGCCGTCGTAGGCGATGTCGAGCCGGATGCGCACGAGGCCAGCCTAGGACAGCCCCGCGCGCACCCGCCGCCTCAGATGCCGCCGTCGACCGAGCGGATGGAGACGCCGGGCTCGTCCGGCACCATCACCTCGGTGTCGCGGTTCAGGCTTTCGCCGCGGAAGAAGCGCTTCGACCGCGGGAACAGGTACCACAGGAGCATCAGCACCAGGCCGATCGCGAGCGAGCCGATGCCGATCACGAACGTGCCGCCGATGCCGAACAGCACCGTGTAGCCGTAGTCCACGTCCCACATGTCGATCGCGGACTGCACGAACGCGCCGGTGAGCAGCAGCGCCCCGACGAGCGGGAAGATCCCCTTGAAGAAGAGGTCGCGTGCCGAGGTGCGCAGGTCGGCGCGGAAGTACCAGACGCACGCGAACCCGGTGATGGCGTAGTAGAACGCGATGGCGAGGCCCAGCGACAGGATCGAGTCCTGCAGGATGTTGTCGCTGATGAGCGTCATGCCCACGTAGTACGCGGAGGCGACCACGCCCATCACGATGGTCGAGAACGACGGGGTCTTGTAGACCGGGTGCACCTCCTTGAACTTCGCGGGGAGCGCGCGGTACACGCCCATCGCGAGCGTGCCGCGCGCGGTGGGCAGGATCGTCGTCTGCGTCGACGAGATCGCCGAGATGATGACGGAGACCACCAGCACCCAGCCGAACGGGCCCAGCAGGCCGTCCTTGATCGCGAGGAAGAAGTCGTCGGCGTTGGCCTCGTTGCCGAGCCCCGTGCCGTCCTCGCCGAGACCCGCGTACATCATCGCCGCGATCGTGACGGCTACGTAGGTCACCAGCAGGATCACGCAGGTCAGCACGGCCGCCCGCCCGGGAATGCGCTTGGGGTCCTTGGTCTCCTCGTTCAGCGCGAGGCACGTGTCCCAGCCCCAGTAGATGAAGAGGGCGAGCAGGATGGCCTCGGTGAAGCCCGACCAGTCCGTGAAGCCGAACGGGTTCAGCCACTCCCACGAGAACGGCGTGGCGTCGGGGGCGTCGCCGGTGAAGAACTGCCACAGCGCGGCCACCACGAAGATCGCGAGGGCCAGGTACTGCACGGCCAGCAGGATGTTCTGGATGCGCTCGCCGATCTCGACGCCGCGCCAGCTGACCCAGGTCATCGCGGCGATGAAGAGCACCGCGACGAGGATGATCCGCCAGTCGTTGTTCTCCAGGTCGAACCCGATCAGGGACCAGAAGTACACCGAGGCGATCTGGGCGAGGTTCGCGAGCACGACCATCCCGGCCACCGCGACACCCCAGCCGCCCATCCAGCCCACCCAGGGGCCGAACGCTTTCGTGCCCCAGGTGAAGGTGGTGCCGCAGTCGGGCACGGCGTTGTTGAGCTCGCGGTAGGCGAAGGCGATCAGGAGCATCGGGACGAAGGCGATCACGAACGCGATCGGTGCCTGCGCTCCGACCGCGAGCACGACGAAGCCGAGCGTCGCGACGAGGGAGTAGACCGGCGCCGTGGAGGCGAGACCGATGACGGTGGATCCCCACAGGCCGAGGGTGCCAGCGGCCAGCCCCTTGCCGTCGGGTCGTTCCAGGTGGATGGGCGTCGTTGCCATGCTCAGACAGTACGACGAGCTGCGGTATACCGTCAATCCTTTTCTTCGAGCAACGGATTCCACTCACACAACTTCATCTCACGACGGAATCCGTGGATTCATTCGCGACCGAGCATCCCGTCGGCGTGCGTGGCGACCCACTCCATCAGCGGCAGCATCCGCTCCATCAGGTCACGCCCCAGCGGGGTGAGGCTGTACTCCACGTGCGGGGGCACCGTGGGCAGGGATTCCCGGTGCACCAGCCCATCCGCCGACAGCGTGCGCAGCGTGGTCGCGAGCATCTTCTCGCTGATGCCGTCGACCTCCCGCCGCAGCTCGCCCCAGCGCCGCGCGCCGTCCGACAGGCACGACAGCAC
>NZ_SSDM01000251.1:0-22168 GCF_004794375.1 Microbacterium sp. K35
CTCCGCGCCGGACCCGCGCCGCACCTCGCCGTCCGCCTGAGCGGGCGTCCCGGCGTCAGGTCGGGCGCGGGGCGACCGCGTCCCACGGCAGCGTGAGCTCTCCGAGACGCCAGCGCGTGCGGCCGCCCTGCACAGGCCACCCCTGGTCGCGCAGCGCGGACACGGCCGCGAGGAACCGCTGCGTGGCGCCGAAGGTCGACAGGGGAGCCGCGCGGTCCCACTCCCGGTCGAGCTCGGTGAGCAGCGCGTGGATGCGCTCGCCGGGGACGTTGCGATGGATCAGCGCCTTGGGCAGCCGCTCCGCCACGATGCTCGGACGCTCGAGTCCCTCCAGTCGCAGCGAGATCGTGAGGCGCAGCGCCGATCCACCCCGGTCCACGTCGACCCAGCTGGCGATGCGGCCGATCTCGTCGCACGTCCCCTCCACGAGCAGGCCGCCGGGGGCGAGGCGCGCCGCCATCGTGCGCCAGGCCGCGGGGACCTCGGGCTCGTCGTACTGCCGGAGCACGTTCATGGCGCGGATCACGGCGGCGCGGCGGTCGCCCGGCAGCGGCACCTCGAAGCCCCCACGCGCGAACGACACCCGCAGATCCGGCGGGAATCCCGTCCGACCCGCCCGGACCTCGGCGAGCTGTCGCGTGGCCGTGGCGACGCGCGCCGGATCGATCTCCAGGCCGAGCACCTCCGCGTCGGGACGGACCCGGCGCAGGCGCGCGGCGAGCTCGAGCGCCGTGACCCCGCTGGCGCCGTAGCCGAGGTCGACCACGAGCGGATCATCCGCGCGACGCAACGCGGTGCTCGCGGCGATCCAGCGGTCGTTGCGGCGCAGCCGGTTGGTCCCGGTCGTGCCACGGGTCGGCTGGCCGAGCGGAGATGACGCCATGCGTCCATCCTCTCCCGTGCCCGGCGCAGTCCGATCCACGGCCGCGGATAAACTGGCCGCATGACTGCGAAGCGCACCCTGATCCTGCTCCGCCACGGGCAGAGCGAGTGGAACGAACTGAACCTCTTCACCGGCTGGGTGGACGTCCGCCTGACCGAGCAGGGCAAGGGCGAGGCCCGTCGCGGCGGTGAGCTGCTCGCCGAGTCCGGCATCCTCCCCGACGTGCTGCACACCTCGCTGCTGAGCCGAGCGATCCAGACCGCCGACATCGCGCTGGACGCGGCCGACCGGCTGTGGATCCCGGTCACGCGCTCGTGGCGACTCAACGAGCGGCATTACGGCGCGCTGCAGGGCAAGGACAAGGCGCAGACGCTGGAGGAGTTCGGTCCAGAGCAGTTCCAGCTGTGGCGCCGTTCGTTCGACGTGCCGCCGCCCCCGCTCGACGACGCGAGCGAGTTCAGCCAGGTGAACGACCCCCGGTACGCGCACATCGACGGTGAGGTGCCGCGCACGGAGTCGCTCAAGCTTGTGATCGACCGTCTGCTGCCGTACTGGGAGACCGCGATCGTGCCCGACCTCGAGGCCGGCAAGACGGTGCTGGTCACCGCGCACGGGAACTCGCTGCGCGGGCTCGTGAAGCACCTCGAGGGCATCAGCGACGACGACATCGCCGCGCTCAACATCCCCACCGGCATCCCGCTGGTCTACGAGCTCGACGAGAACAACGCGCCCACCGGCCCCGGCCGCTACCTCGACCCCGAGGCCGCCGCCGCCGGTGCCGCCGCCGTGGCCGCGCAGGGCAAGAAGTAACGCGCACGCCCCGACGCGAGAGACCCCCTGCCGCCGGTCGGCGCAGGGGGTCTCTCGCGTACGAGGGGCGACGCGTCAGGCGTGTCCGAGCTCCTGCTGCTCCACGGCGAGGGCGATGTCCTCCTCCTCGACGTGCCAGTCGCCCGTCGCCAGGTACACGACCTTCTTCGCGACGGCGACCGCGTGGTCGGCGAAGCGCTCGTGGTAGCGGCTGGCCAGCGTGGCGTCGACGGTGGCGACCGCCTCGCCCTTCCAGTTGTCGCTGAGCACCTTCTCGAACACGCTGGCGTGCAGCTCGTCCACGTCGTCGTCGGCGTTGCGGATCTGGTCGGCGAACTTCAGGTCCTGGGTGCGCAGCAGCTCGGCGAGCGTGCGCGAGATCTCGACGTCGAGCTCGCCCATCCGCACGAAGGTGCCCTTGAGGCCCTTCGGGATGGCGCGCTCGGGGAAGCGCAGCCGGGCGAGCTGTGCGATGTGCTCGGACATGTCGCCCATGCGCTCCAGGGAGGCGCTCACGCGCAGCGCGGTGACGACGATGCGCAGGTCGCGCGCGACCGGCTGCTGGCGGGCGAGGATCTCGATGGCCTGCTCGTCGAGCGCGACAGCCAGCTCGTCGATCTTCGCGTCGTCGGCGATGACCTCCTCGGCCAGGGCGACGTCGCTGGTGGCGAACGCGCGCGTCGCCTTGTCGATCGAGACGGTGACGAGGTCGGCGATCTCGACGAGGCGGGACTGCAGGTCCTCGAGGGACTGGTGGAAGACTTCGCGCATGGGGGCGCAACCTTTCGTTCGGATCTCTGCTGAGTCGTCAGCGCGAGGCGGCGGGGCGTCCGCACGAGTTCGGGCCTGTGCGCAGGCCTGAAGCGATTGTCTGCTCCGAAGGTTAACGAACGGTGCCCAGCGAGTGAATAGTACGTCTCGCCTCCCCGTCACGGCGCGGAAACCCGCCGGACGGGCGGTGAACGCGCTCTACGCTGGAGTCATGACCCTGCCGCAGCTCGCGCTGTCCTCCCTTGCCATCGGGCTGGTGATCGGCGTCGGGATGTCGCTCCTGGTCGTCTGGGCCTACCGGGCGAGGGCGCGAGCGGAGGAGGAGACGTCGACGTCGATCCCGCAGGGGATCACGGATGTGCTCGGCAGCATGGACGACGCGGCCTGCGTCGTCGACGCCTCGGGACTCGTGCTCGCGACCTCGCGGGCGGCGGCGCGGTTCGGCATCGAGGTCGGTTCCACGCTGGAGAACCCGGAGCTGCGGCAGCTGGTGCGCGGCGTCCGTGCGTCGGGCGACACGGCGATGGAGTCGCTGCGCATCACTCGCGGAGGGCTCAGCCTCGATCCGCGCCTGGTGTCGGCACGGGCGAGTGCGATCGGGGCGCGCCTGGTGCTGCTGATCGTGCGGGATGTCACCGAGCAGGAGCGCCTGGACCAGATGCGTCGGGACTTCGTGGCGAACACGAGTCATGAGCTCAAGACCCCGGTGGGGGCGGTGAGCCTGCTCGCGGAGGCGATCGAGTCCGCCGCCGACGATCCCGCACAGGTGCGCGTCTTCGCGTCGCGCATCTCGGCGGAGGCCAACCGGCTCGGACAGCTCACCGGCCGCATCATGAGCCTGTCCCGCCTGCAGGCGGAGGACGGCCTGACGGAGGTCGGACCCGTCTCGATCGATGAGGTCATCGCCTCGTCCATCGAGGCGCACGTCGTGCAGGCCGATTCGGCGGGGGTGGAGCTTGCCCGCGGGGGCGACCGCGGCGTGTGGGTGCGCGGCGACGCGCAGATCCTCATCGAGGCGGTGGGCAACCTGATCGCCAACGCGATCGTGTACTCCCCGCGCGGCTCGCGCGTAGGTGTAGGGGTGCGGACCGACGACGACGTGGTCGAGATCGCCGTGTCCGATCAGGGCATCGGGATCGCGGAGGCCGACAGGGAGCGGATCTTCGAGCGCTTCTACCGTGCGGACGAGGCGCGCTCGCGCCGCACCGGCGGCACAGGGCTCGGACTGTCGATCGTGAAGCACGCCACGCAGCGCCACGGCGGCGAGGTGCGCCTGTGGTCCCGGCCGGGCCGTGGCTCCACCTTCACGATCCGTCTTCCGCAGATCGCCGCGCCGGCGAACGCCGATCGTGACAAGAAGAACAAGAAGAAGCGTGCGCGGAAAGCGGCCAGGTCGGCCGGCTCGCGCGTCCGAAACGGAGAGACCGCATGACCCGCATCCTTCTCGTCGAAGACGAGCCCGACCTCGCTGATCCCCTCGCGTATCTGCTGCGCCGCGAGGGGTACGAGGTGGAGATCGCCGAGGACGGTCCCGGTGCGATGGCGGCGTTCCGGGAGCGCGGTGCCGACATCGTGCTGCTGGACCTGATGCTGCCGGGGATGCCCGGCACCGAGGTGTGTCGTCAGATCCGGTCGACGTCGGCCATCCCGATCATCATGCTGACCGCGAAGGACTCCGAGGTCGACATCGTGGTGGGGCTCGAACTGGGCGCCGACGACTACATCACCAAGCCGTACTCGTCGCGGGAGCTGCTGGCCAGGATGCGGGCCGTTCTGCGTCGGGTCGTCCAGGCCGAGGGCGAGCTCGACGAGAGGGTGCTCGAGGGCGGACGCGTGTCGCTCGACATCGATCGCCACACGGTGTCGGTCGCGGGGGAGCAGATCAACATGCCGCTGAAGGAGTTCGAGCTCCTCGAGGTCCTGATGCGCAACTCCGGGCGCGTGCTCACGCGGGGGCAGCTGATCGACCGGGTGTGGGGGAGCGACTACTTCGGTGACACGAAGACGCTCGACGTGCACATCAAGCGGATCCGGTCCCGCATCGAGGAGAACCCGAGCGAGCCCGTGATGCTCGTGACCGTGCGCGGTCTGGGCTACCGCTTCGAGGGCTGACGACGGGGGACGCGAAGAGGCCGGCACCCGTGGGTGCCGGCCTCGTGCGTTCGTGCGGTGTCAGTCGCCCTCGGGGGCGAGGTCCGAGTAGTAAGGGAGGGTGCCGTCGAGCACGGGCACCGCGGTCGTGACGCCGGCCGAGTCGCCGGACTGGAAGTGGATGTCGACCGTGGCGCCGGGCTTCGTGTCGAGCCCGACGATGCGCAGCGGCTCCTCGTCGGAGCCGAGGCTGATGGTCTGGCCGGCGGAGACGGTGACCGTAAACGGGTCGACGCCCTCCAGGGTGATGGTGAGGGTGGCGCGGTCCTGCGTCGGGTTGACGATCGCGCCGACGAAGTTGCCGACGGAGCCGTCTTCGTTCGCGATGACCAGGGCGTTCCGCACGTCGATCGGGCCGTCCTTGTCGGAGACGTTCACGCCGTCGGAGGCCGCGTACTCGATCTTGGTCGACTGCGGCGTGATGAACGTGCACCCGGTCGCGCCGAGCAGAACGAGGGCGCTGATGGCGGCAGACGCGACAAGGCGCGATTTCACGGGTCCTCCTGAGGTCCGGCGGGATATCCGTACCCATTCTATGGGTATGTGTCAGCGGGGCGTGGACGAGGAAGCGCGAACCTTAGCGCATATCCCCTGTGGTATCCTTGAGGTTGCCGAAAGGACATGTTTTTATGCTTTTTGAGGTTGGCGAGACCGTCGTCTATCCGCACCATGGCGCTGCGACCATCATCGAGGTCAAGGAACGCGTCATCAAGGGCGAGACGAAGAAGTACCTGAAGCTCAACGTCACGCAGGGCGATCTCATCATCGAGGTCCCGGCCGAGAATGTCGACCTGGTCGGCGTTCGCGACGTGATCGGCAAGGAGGGCCTCGATCACGTGTTCGAGGTGCTGCGCGCTCCCTTCACGGAGGAGCCCACCAACTGGTCCCGTCGCTACAAGGCGAACCTGGAGAAGCTCGCCTCCGGCGATGTCATCAAGGTGAGCGAGGTCGTGCGCGACCTGTGGCGTCGCGACCAGGACCGCGGGCTTTCCGCCGGCGAGAAGCGGATGCTGGCGAAGGCTCGTCAGATCCTCATCTCGGAGCTGGCGCTGGCAGAGAAGATCGACGAGGACAAGGCGGGCACCCTGCTCGACGAGGTCCTCGCCTCCTGACTTCTTCACGACGAGAGGCGGGTGCTGCGGCACCCGCCTTTCGTCGTCTCCGCCGGTAACGTGAAGGCGTGAGCATCGTTCCCGTCCCGCACACCGCGATCATCATCGTCGCCGCCGGCTCCGGCACCCGACTGGAGGCGCGCGCCCCGAAGGCGTTCGTCGGCATCGACAATCGCACGATCCTGCGCCACGCCCTCGACGGGGTGTTCGCGGCGCAGCCCCTGCAGGTCATCGTGGTCGCGCCGGCCGGGCACGAGGGCGATGCGCAGACCGAGCTTCTCGCCGCCGCGGGCGACCGCGCCGATCTCGGCCGCGTGGTCACGGGAGGCGCCACCCGTCAGGAATCCGTCGCCGCGGGGTTGGCGGCTCTCTGGGGAGACGTGACGACGGTGCTCGTCCACGATGCGGCGCGGGCGCTCACCCCGCCGTCCGTCATCGATGCGGTCGCCGCGGCCGTCACGGCGCAGGCGGCCGCGCTTCCGGTGCTTCCCGTCGTCGACACCCTCAAGCGGGTGGACGGCGGCGTCGTGACCGGCACCGTCGACCGCTCCGAGCTCGCCGCGGCGCAGACGCCGCAGGGCTTCCCGCGCGACGCGCTCGAGGCGGCGTACGCGCGTGCCGCCGAGGAGGGCGCGGAGTACACGGACGACGCGGCGCTGTTCGCCGCGGCCGGTCACACGGTCCGCCTCGTCCCTGGTTCGGAACGATCGTTCAAGATCACCACTCCCGACGACCTCGAGCGTGCCAGGGCTCTCCTCGCGACGGCGCCCCCGAGCACGGGTGCTCGGCGAGACCGCGGCGCAGGCGCTCTACCGCGCGTGGGCGTCGGAACCGACGTGCACGCGTTCGGCGGCGAGGGCGACCTGTGGCTCGCCGGGCTGGAGTGGCCGGGCGAACAGCCGCTGTCGGGTCATTCCGACGGCGACGCGGTCGCGCACGCCATCGTCGACGCCCTGCTCGGCGCGGCGGGGCTGGGTGACATCGGCACCCACTTCGGCACGGCGCATCCGGAGTATGCGGGCGCGCACGCCGACGTGTTCCTGTCGGCGACGCGGCGGCTGCTCGCCGAAGCCGGCTTCTCGATCGGGAACGTCTCCGTGCAGTTCCAGGGCAACCGTCCGCGGTTCAGCGCCCGCCGTGTCGAGGCGGAGCGCACGCTGTCCGCGGCGCTCGGGGGCGCTCCCGTGTCGGTCACTGCGACGACGACCGACGCCCTGGGCTTCCCCGGCCGCGGAGAAGGCATCGCGGTCACGGCCGTCGCACTCGTGGTGCCGGTGGACGGCCCGCACCGCTGAGCCGAGCGTATCCGCGACACGATCAGGAGCGCCGCGCGCCCGCCGAGTAGGCTTGACCGGTGACCCTCCGCCTCTACGACACCCGCGCACAGCTGCTGCGCGACTTCGTGCCTCTCGACTCCGAGAACATCACGATGTACGTGTGCGGACCGACGGTGCAGTCCGGACCCCACATCGGTCACGTCAGGGCCGCGCTGAGCTTCGACCTGCTGCGCCGGTGGCTCGAGCACCGCTACGGTCGCGTCACGTTCGTGCGCAACGTCACCGACATCGACGACAAGGTGCTGCAGAACGCCACACCGGAGGAGCCGTGGTGGGCGCTGGCGTATCGGATGGAGCAGGAGTTCACCGCGGCGTATGCGGGCATCGGCATCCTGCCGCCCACCTACGAGCCCCGTGCCACGGCCTCGGTGCCGCAGATGCAGGAGCTGATCACGCGCCTCATCGACCGCGGCCACGCCTATCCCGCGCCCGACGGCTCCGGCGACGTCTACTTCGACGTGCGGTCGTGGGCGCAGTACGGCGCGCTCACGCATCAGTCGGTCGACGCGATGGAGGCGGCGGAGGATGCGGACCCCCGGGGCAAGCGCAATCCGCAGGACTTCGCGCTCTGGAAGGCGTCGAAGCCGGATGAGCCGGCCGACGCCACGTGGCGTTCGCCGTGGGGTCTCGGGCGACCGGGATGGCACATCGAGTGCTCGGCGATGTCGAAGCGCTACCTCGGCGACGAGTTCGACATCCACGGCGGCGGGCTCGACCTCCGCTTCCCCCACCATGAGAACGAGCTCGCGCAGTCGACGGCGGCGGGGGACGGCTTCGCGCGGTACTGGGTGCACAACGGCCTGGTGACGGTGGACGGGCAGAAGATGTCGAAGTCGCTCGGCAACTTCACGCTCGCCCGTGACGTGCTCGACGCGCACGACCCGCTGGTGGTGCGCTATGCGCTCGCCGCCGCGCACTACCGCTCGAGCCTCGACCTGTCGGAGTCCTCGTGGGCGGAGGCGGAGGCGGCCCTCGGTCGTATCCGTACCTTCCTGGAGCGGTCGGCGCGTGTCGCGGAGGTGGACGCCGCCGAGAGTCGCGAAGACCTGCCGCCGGCCTTCGCCGCTGCGATGGACGACGATCTCGGCGTTCCCCAGGCGCTCGCGGTCGTGCACGAGACCGTGCGGGCGGGAAACTCCGCGCTCGACGCGGGAGACCGCGACGCAGCCGCGCAGGCGGCGCGCGCGGTGTCGGCGATGACGTCGGTGCTCGGTCTCCGACCGAGCGACGCCACGGCCGCGGACGACGCCCGGGCGGGCGCACTGGACGCGCTGGTGCAGGAGATGATCACGCAGCGTGCGCAGGCGCGGGCGGACAAGGATTGGGCGGCGGCGGATCGCATCCGTGATGCGATCGCTGCCGCAGGAATCACGCTGGAGGACACTCCGGCCGGAACTCATTGGAGCATCGATGACTAAGCCAGGGCGCCCCGGCGCGAGCAAGGGCAAGAAGAAGGGCCCCACGAAGGGCACCGGTGGTCTCGGGCGCAAGGCGCTCGAGGGCCGCGGTCCCACCCCGAAGGCGGAGGACCGCGCATGGCACCCGGCCGGGAAGCGCAAGGCCGCGGCCGAGCGCTACGCCGCGGCGGGCGGTAAGGGCAAGCTCGGCGGGCGCCCGTCGGGTGGCAGCCCCAACCGCACGGCCCGTGCCAAGGACAACACCACCGACACCGAGACGGTGACCGGCCGCAACTCGGTGCTGGAGGCGCTGCGGGCCAAGATCCCGGCGTCGGCGATGTACATCGCGCAGCGCGTTGAGATGGACGATCGCGTCAAGGAGATGCTGTCGATCGCGACTCACCGCGACATCCCGGTGCTGGAGGTCACACGCCAGGAGCTCGACCGCATGGCGGGTTTCGACGGCGTGCACCAGGGCGTCGCGCTGAAGGTGCCGCCGTACGAGTACGCGCACCCGCAGGATCTGCTCGAGCAGGTCATCGACCGCGGGGAGACGCCGCTGTTCGTGGCGCTCGACGGCGTGACCGACCCGCGCAACCTCGGCGCGATCATCCGCTCGACGGCGGCGTTCGGCGGCCACGGCATCATCCTGCCGCAGCGCCGTTCCGCCGGTGTCAACTCGGCGGCGTGGAAGACCAGTGCCGGTGCCGCCGCGCGCATCCCCGTCGCCCTCGCGACGAACCTCACCACGCAGCTCAAGGAGTTCAAGAAGCAGGGCGTGTTCGTGCTGGGGCTCGACGGCGATGGAGATGTGTCGCTGCCCGAGCTGCAGCTCGCGGATCGACCGGTCGTGATCGTCGTCGGCTCCGAGGGCAAGGGCCTGTCGCGTCTGGTGACCGAGACCTGCGACCAGATCGTCTCCATCCCCATCTCGGCGGCGACGGAGTCGCTGAACGCCGGGATCGCCGCGTCGGTCGCCCTGTACCAGGTGTCGACCGTCCGCGCGGCGGACTGACCGCACGAGAAAGGCAGAGCATGGCGCGCATCATCGTCCTCGGAGGAACCGGTTACGCCGGACGGCACATCGTGTCGGAGGCGGTGAGCCGCGATCATGCGGTCGTCGCGATCTCCCGCACGACGCCGTCCGACCCGGTCGCCGGCGCCGCATACGTGCAGGGATCGGCCCTGGACGCGGCGTCGCTGCGGGAGGCTTTCGCGGGTGCGGATGCCGTGGTGTCCGCGCTGTCGCCCCGCGGTGACATGGAGGATCGGGTGCTCGAGGCCCTCACCACGGTGATCGGCGTGCTCGCCGGGACCGAGACACGGCTCGGTGTGGTCGGCGGTGCCGGCGGCAGCCTGGTCGCTCCGGAGGGGCCGAGGCTCTTCGACCTCGACTTCCCGGAGGAGTACAAGCACGAGGCGCAGGTGGGCATCGACTCGCTCGCGCTGCTCGAGGAGACCGATCCCGCGCTGGACTGGTTCTTCGTGCACCCCGCCGAGGTCTTCGGCCCCTGGGCCGAGGGGGAGCGGACGGGTCGCTACCGCGACGGCGGCGACGTGCTGGTGCGCGACGAGGAGGGGAAGTCGTACATCTCCGGCGCGGACTTCGCCGTGGCCGTCGTGGACGAGATCGAGCAGGGCAACCACCACCGCGAGCGGTTCACGGTCGGCTACTGAGGGCGGCGTTCAGACGAGGTCGCGCCAGTCGACCTCGTCCTCGTCATCGGCGAGCGAGAGCGTGCCGGTGATCACCGGGAGGCTCATGGTCTCGGTCGGCGGTCCCATGATGGTCGCTTCGTCGCGGCGGTGGCGCAGCACGTCGTTGATGTAGCTGGTCAGGACTTCCGCGAGGGGGATCGAGCGGCCCTGCGCCTGCGACAGGTACCAGCGGTGCTCCAACACCTGGTGGAACACCTCGGCGGGCTCCAGCTTGGCGCGCAGGTCGTAGGGGATGGCGCGGACGACGGGCTCGAACACGCGCGTGAGCCACTCATGCGCGTACATCTCCTCGTCCGCCCACTGCTTGGTCGAGCGGGCACGGAACTCGTCGAGGTCGTTGAGCAGGCGTCTCGCCTGGTTCTCCTCCACGTCGAGTCCCGTCAGCCGGATGAGGCGGCGCTGGTGGTGGCCGGCATCCACCACCTTCGGCTGGATCTCGACCACCGTCCCGTCGGCGGTCGTGGACATGGACATCTCGTCGATGTCGAAGCCGAGCGCGTTGAGGCGTTCGACGCGCTCGGTGATGCGCCATGTCTCGGCCGCTGAGAACGACTCCTGCGCCGTGAGCTCCGCCCAGAGCGAGCGGTAGGAGGACACGATGCCGTCGGCGATCGCGACCGCATCCACGCCGTGCTCGAGCCGCCCGCCCGCGGCGAGGTCCATGATCTCGCCCGCGATGTTCGTCCTGGCGAGGTCGAGGTCGTATGCGCGCTGGCCGTCCGTCAGGCCCTCCTCGTGCAGCTCGCCGGTCTCCGCGTCCACGAGGTAGGCCGCGAAGGCGCCGGCGTCGCGGCGGAAGAGGGTGTTCGACAGCGACACGTCGCCCCAGTAGAAGCCGACGTTGTGGAGTCGTACGAGGAGCAGGGCGAGCGCGTCGACGAGTCGCGTGGCGGTGTCAGGGCGGAGCACGCGCGTGAACAGGGCGCGGTAGGGCATAGAGAAGCGGAGGTGCGAGGTGACGAGCGCCGCGGGGAGGGGCTCGCCGGCGGCATCGGTGCGCCCGGCGATCACGGCGACCCTGGCGACGCAGGGGACGTCGAGGCGGGCGAGGTTGCCGAGCATGTCGTACTCGCGCTGCGCCATCGCGGCGGTGGTCTCCTTGACGGCGACGACCCGACCGGAGAGGTCCGCGAAGCGCACGAGATGCCGGGACAGCCCCTTCGGCAGCGACACGATGTGCTCGGACGGCCACTTGGCGAGGCTGGTCGACCAGGGCAGCGCGAGGAGCCCCGGGTCGACGGTGCTGGCGGTAATGCGCAGCGACTCCTGCATGGATGCTCCTGAGGGGAAACGAGCGCGGCGCGGGCGACCGAAGTCAGCCCGCGCCGCGGATGGTGTGTCCGATCAGGCGGAGACGACCGGCTTGTCGTTCAGGCGGTCGCCCGTCTCCTGGTCGAAGGCGTGCACGTGACCGGCGTTGGCCGCGAG
Organism: Microbacterium sp. K35; assembly: GCF_004794375.1. Lineage (NCBI taxonomy): Bacteria > Bacillati > Actinomycetota > Actinomycetes > Micrococcales > Microbacteriaceae > Microbacterium > Microbacterium sp. K35. The sequence goes on from NZ_SSDM01000251.1 coordinate 11,609, forward strand.
GGTCACGGTCTCACCGGCGTTCGGGTGGTTGCGGCCGTCCACGCGGGCCACGAGGTCGGCGCGCTTGCCGTTGATCTCGGTGTGGCCGTAGAGGTAGCCGTCGGCGCCGAGCTCCTCGACGAGGTCGACGACGACCGACAGGCCCTTGCCGTCGGCCGGACCCACGGTGATGTCCTCGGGGCGGACGCCGACCGTGACCTGCGAGCCGTTGGCGCGGCCGACCGTGTCGCGGTCGAGCGGGACGACCTCGGTGCCGAAGCGCACGCCGCCGTCGGCGAGGTCCGCCGCGAACAGGTTCATGGCGGGGGAGCCGATGAAGCCGGCGACGAAGACGTTGTTCGGCTTCTCGTACAGGTCGCGCGGCGAGCCGACCTGCTGCAGCAGGCCGTCCTTCAGCACGGCGATCCGGTCGCCCATCGTGAGCGCCTCGGTCTGGTCGTGCGTGACGTAGACCGTGGTGACGCCGAGACGGCGCTGCAGCGACGCGATCTGCGTACGGGTCTGCACGCGGAGCTTGGCGTCGAGGTTCGACAGCGGCTCGTCCATGAGGAACACCTGCGGCTGACGGACGATGGCGCGGCCCATCGCGACGCGCTGACGCTGACCACCCGACAGGGCCTTCGGCTTGCGGGTCAGGTACTGCTCGAGGTCGAGGAGCTTGGCGGCCTCCAGGACACGGGCGGCGCGCTCCTCCTTGCCGACGCCGGCGATCTTGAGCGCGAAGCCCATGTTCTCGGCGACCGTCATGTGCGGGTACAGGGCGTAGTTCTGGAACACCATCGCGATGTCGCGGTCCTTCGGCGGCACGTCGGTGACGTCGCGGTCACCGATCAGGATGCGGCCGGAGTTGACCTCTTCGAGGCCGGCGAGCATGCGGAGCGAGGTGGACTTACCACAACCGGAAGGGCCGACGAGGACGAGGAATTCACCGTCGCCCACCTCGAGGTTGAGCTTGTCGACGGCCGGACGGGTTCCGCCGGGGTAGAGGCGGGTGGCCTCGTCGAAAGTCACAGATGCCATCGTGTTTCTCCTTCACCGGCAGGTACGTGCCGGACGATCCGTAGTGAATGAAGCGGCGGAGTGACCCGCCGTGACCCGCCATCGGGTCGGGTTCAGTATGGCACGATCGGCCGTACCTGGGTATTTCTCAGCCTCACTGACTAGCATCGAATCCGGCCGCGTTCTGCGGCGATCGTCGCCGGGCGACGGTCGGGGCCAACCCGGACCCCCCGAGACTCAAGAGGAACGATGTCGAGCGACGAAACGCCGAACGTCCCCGCACCTCGCAATTCCCGCGAGGTCGTGCGGGAGAAGGCCCAGAAGGTGCACGCCCAGCAGTCGAGGGCCCGCCTGATGAGACGGATCATCATCGGCGCGGTCGCGGTGATCGCCGTCGGGGCCATCGGCACCGCGGTGACCATGGCCGTGACGTCGCAGGTATCCAAGCCTCAGCTCAGCCCGAGCGGCATGGAGTCGGACGGCGTCGTGGTGACCGACATCTCGTCGATGGCCACCTCCGCCGAAGCCCCCGCCACGCCGACGCCGACGCCGTCCGAGGCCGGTGCCTCCGCTTCTCCCACGCCGGATCCGACCGCGTCTCAGGCTGTGGACGTGCACGTCTACGTCGACTATCTGTCGCCCGATGCGGGGAAGTTCGAGCGCGCGAACGCGCGACTGCTCGCGCAGTGGATCGAGGACGGCGCGGCGACAGTGAGCTATCACCCCGTCGCGCTGCTGACGGCCAGCTCCAACGGCACGAAGTACTCGCTGCGCTCGGCCGCAGCTGCGGCGTGCGTCGCGACGCACTCGCCCGACCAGTTCTACGCGTTCAATCACGACCTGCTCGACGATCAGCCCGAGGTCGGCAGCGACGGTCTCTCCGATCAGGAGCTGGCGAACCTCGCTGGAGCGGTCGGCGTCGACAACGGGAAGGTCGTCCGCAAGTGCATCGAGGAGGGCGACTTCGTGAACTGGGCGAAGGAAGCGACCACGCGGGCGCTCAAGGGTCCGCTCGCCGGTTCCGACGACCTGGTCCTCACCGCCGCGCCGATGATCGTCGTGAACGGCGAGGCCTATGTGGGGGCGCTCGACGACCCGCAGGAGCTGTCCACGTTCGTGATGTCGGTGGCGAGCGAGGCGTACTACGAGTCCACCTCGACCCCCACTCCGACGCCGTCGGCCACGTCGACGCCCGCGCCGTAATCGAGCGGCGCCTCCGCCATCGCTAAGCTGATGGCACCCGCCGACTTGGCGCAATTGGTAGCGCACCGTACTTGTAATACGGGGGTTACGGGTTCGAGTCCCGTAGTCGGCTCCGGACGGCAACGCCCGCCATCCCTGTATTTCCGGGGGATGGCGGGCGTTGCGTCTCACAGCTCGGCGGGGCTCAGGTAGTGGAACACGGTGCGGATGGCGGTGCCGTCGATGGTGTGAATGGCCAGCCCCGGCATCGCCGTGTCGTCGGCGATCGGATTGAGCCTGCTTCCCAGTCGCATCGTGGAGACGATGCCCGGGGCACCGAGCACCGGTACCCCGGCGAACGACGCGGCGAGGGCGGAGTGCACGTGCCCGGTCAGGACGCCGATGATTCGTGCGTTCCCCACGATCAGAGCCTCCAGGTCGCTCGTGTTCTCCAGGTTCCACCGGTCCGCGACGTCATGCCCGACAGGCACCGGTGGGTGATGCATCGTGAGAAGGACGGTGCCGGGGGCCGAGCTCGCTGCGTGCCGCGCGAAGTCGATCGTGTCCGGCGTGAGGTGGCCTTCGACGCGAGCATCGAGGTGCGAGTCCAGCCCGATGACGCGCACCTCGCCCACGTCGATGAAGCCCGACAGGGCCGGGTTGAGACCGGCCTGGGCCTGGGAGTGGAGCATCGTCTCGCTGTGGTCGTGATTCCCGGGTACGACGATCGTCGGTATGTCCACCGGGAGGGTCGCGAACAGTTGGGCGTACTCCTCGGCGGCGCCGTGGTCGGCAAGATCGCCGCTGAGGACGATCGCATCGACGTCGGGCAGGGAGGACACCGCTGCGAGCACTGCCTCGAGCCGGCGCAGTCGGTGCGGAGATGTGTCCAGATGCGGGTCGCTGAGGTGCGCGATCAGAGTCATGAGTCGCCCTCCGGTCGCTGGGGTGCGTCCGCGAGGCCGAGGAACCCGCGGACGGCGGCGCGCATCATCTCCTCGTCCCCCGTGGCTCGCGACAGGACATACCCGCCCTGGATCACCGCCACCGCGGCCGTAGCCCGGTCGCGCGCGACGCCCCCATCGAGCCCCTGCTCTTCGAAGACGTCGGCGACGAGACCGATGAGGTCGAGGAAGTAGCGGGCGACGGAGGCGCTGAGCTCCTCGTCGGCCGCGACGAAGGGGTCAGCCGTGAGGCGACCGATACGGCACCCCGAGGTCGCCTCGCGGGGACGTTCGAGGTACGCGGCGATCCTCGCTCGCGGCTCAGTGTGGGCGTTCAGGGCGTCGGAGGACGATGCCAACGCTTCATCCACCGAACGGCCGACGGCAGCGAGCGCCAGGTCGCGCTTCGAAGGGAAGTGGTGATAGAGGCTCCCGTGTCCCACACCGCTTCGCTCGATGACTTGCCGCGGGGTGGTCGCCGCCACCCCGTTGGCGGCATACAGCTGTTGCGCCGCGCGTAGCAGGGATTCCCTCGCATCTGTGCTCATAGAAGGATCATGCCATACCTAGAGGTAGGTATGGGGAGGTCGTGCGCCGCCGCGGTCGCGCCATTTGCGTAACACTTTGGCGAGTGTTATGTTACTTATGTGCAGGTGGCCGGCACCCCGCCCCGGCCACCTGCGCGCATCTGTTCAGGCCTCCTACGGCCGCCCCGTTCGCAGGAGGCTGACGATGGACGTTCCCGAGTGGCAGCAGGGCTACCCGTATTCGGAAAAGCTCTCCCGCGCGGAATACGAGACCGAGAAGCGCCTCCTCCAGATCGAGCTGCTCAAGCTGCAGGCGCATGTGAAGCACAGCGCGGAGCGGGTGTTGGTCCTGTTCGAGGGGCGCGACGCAGCCGGCAAGGGCGGGGCCATCAAGCGCTTCATGGAGCATCTCAACCCTCGCGGGGCCCGGGTCGTCGCTCTCGACAAGCCGACCGAAGCCGAGCGCACGCAGTGGTACTTCCAGCGGTACGTGGCCCATCTGCCGTCCGGCGGTGAGATGGTCCTCATGGACCGTTCCTGGTACAACCGCGCCGGGGTCGAGCGCGTCATGGGGTACTGCACCGATGAGGAGTACCAGGAGTTCCTCCGAACCGCTCCGGAATTCGAGCGGATGCTGGTGGGCTCGGGCATCCGGCTGATCAAGCTCTGGTTCTCGGTGGGTGAAGCGGAGCAGCGCCGCCGGTTCGACCGCCGTCGCGAGGATCCGGTGAAGCAGTGGAAGCTGAGCCCCACCGACATCGCGAGCATGGACAGGTGGGCCGACTACACCACGGCGAAGGAAGCGATGTTCTTCCACACGGACACCCCGGTCACGCCGTGGATCGTGGTGCGCTCGAACGACAAGAAGCGCGCGCGGCTCGAGGCCATCCGCTATGTGCTGTCGCGCTTCGAATACGACGGAAAGGACGCGCGGGTCGCACACGCGCCGGACAGCCGTCTCGTCGGGCGTCCGTCGCAGATCTACGACCAGGGCGAGTCCGCCGCGTAACGACGGTGACGGAGCGGCGTCACGCGGGAATGCCGAGTATCGCGATCGCGGTTGTGATGAGCATGACCCGCATCGGCAGCAGTGACCTCGACGTCTTCCCCCTCGCCCTCGGTGGCAACGTGTTCGGCTGGACCGTCGATCGCGACGCATCCTTCGCCGTCCTCGACGCCTATGTCGACGGTGGCGGCGACTTCATCGACACAGCGGACTCGTACAGTGCGTGGGTACCGGGGAATCGGGGCGGGGAGAGTGAGGAGATCATCGGGGAGTGGCTGGCTTCGCGCCGCCCGCGCGGTGTCGTCGTCGCGACCAAGGTGAGCCAGCATCCGGACTTCTCCGGGCTCTCCGCGACCACGGTGCGCGCCGCAGCGGAGGCGTCACTGTCGCGGCTGGGCGTCGACGAGCTGGACCTGTACTACGCGCACTTCGACGACGAGACCGTTCCGCTGGAGGAGACGGTCGCCGCGTTCGGCCAGCTGGTCAGCGACGGCCTCGTGCGACACGTGGGGGTGTCGAACTACTCGGCCGAGCGCATTCGCGAGTGGGTCGACATCGCCGGGCGGCTCGGGGTCGCGCAGCCGATCGCGATCCAGCCGCACTACAACCTCGTGCACCGCAACGCGGTGGAAGACACGATCATCCCGGTCGCCGAGGAGTTCGGACTCGGGCTGGTGCCTTACTACGCCCTGGCGAGTGGGTTCCTCACCGGGAAGTATCGCTCGACCGACGCCAGCGGCGAGGCGTCGCCGAGGGCCGCGGGTGCCGCCCGCTACGCCACCGACCAGGGCCTGCGCGTCCTCGACGCGCTCGGCGAGGTCGCGCACGCCCGCGGAACCTCGATCGCCGCGGTGTCGCTCGCCTGGCTCCGGGCCCAGCCGACCGTGGTCGCCCCGATTGCGAGCGCCCGCTCCGTGGATCAGGTGCCCGACCTGCTGGAGGGCGCACGGCTCGAGCTGTCGTCCGACGAGGTGCACCGTCTGAACGATGTCTCGGCGTGGACGCCGACCTCCGCCGCCTGAGTCGTCAGTCGCCGACGAGTCCGAGCCGATGCGCGAGGATGACCGCGTGGATGCGATCGCGGGCGTCGAGCTTGGACAGCACCCGGCCCACGTGCGTCTTGACGGTGGACTCGCCCACATAGAGAGCGCGCGCGATCTCGGCATTGGTCAGGCCCTGACCGATCGCCAGGAACACCTCCTGCTCCCGGTCGGTCAGCGAGGCGTAGCGGGACGCATCCGCGCGGTCGGGCTCCGCCGGTGTTCCGGATCCGAGCCGCGGCCCCACGTGCTCGAGCAGCAGGCGGGTGATGCGGGGGGAGAGCGCGGCGTCCCCGCGGTGCACGGCCCGCACCGCTGCGAGCATCTCGTGGCGCTGCGCGTCCTTGAGGAGGAACCCGCTCGCTCCCGCGCGGATCGCCCCGAACGCGTACTCGTCCAGGTCGAAGGTCGTGAGCACGAGCACGCGGGTCTCCGGGTGGTCGCGCACGATGGCCGACGTGGCGGCGATGCCGTCGAGTTCGGGCATCCGGATGTCCATGAGCACGAGGTCGGGCGCAAGGGCCGCGCTCTGGGCGATCGCCGCGCGGCCGTCCTTCGCCTCCCCGACGACCACGATGTCGGGTTCGGACTCGAGCACCATCCGGAAGCCGAGGCGGATCAGCTCCTGGTCGTCGACGAGGAGCACGCGGATCGGCGATGTCATGAGGGGTCCTCCGGGGTGGGTGTCGTCGCGGGGACGACCGGGCTGAGGGGCAGTCGGGCGTGCAGGCGCCATCGGCCGGGACCGTCCGGTCCGGAGTGCAGCCGGCCGTGGACATGCGCCGCGCGTTCGGTGAGTCCGCGGAGGCCGAAGCCGCCCGCGCCGACGTCGGTGCCGGAGACGCCGTCGTTGACCACCTCGACGCGGACCTCGTCGTCGGAATAGCCGATCGAGACACCGATCATCGAGACGGCAGGAGCGTGGCGCATGGCGTTCGTCACCCCCTCCTGCACGATCCGGCCCAGTGCGTGGGCGACGGACGGCGGGACGTCGGTGGTGCCCGTCACCGTGAGCGTCACCGGGTACCCCGCGCGCTGGGCGGCCTCGACCGTCTCCCGCGGCTGGGCGGGCTCGACCGGCGCGAGGGGGAGCGGCGAGTCGTCGTCGCGCAGCACGCCCAGCATCGATCGCATCTCCGTCAGCGCGCTCCTGGCCGTCTCGGCAGCGGTCGAGGCTGCCGCGCGGGCCTGCGTGTGATCGGGGGTCGCGGCCGCACCCTCCGACAGGGCGACGATCACCGTCAGCGAGTGCGACACGATGTCGTGCATCTCGCGGGCGATCCGCGCGCGCTCCGCGGCCGCCGCCAGCTGGGCCTGTTGATCGCGTTCGACCAGGAGTTGCCGCGATCGGTCGATCACCGCGTCGATGTATCGCTGGCGATTGCCGACGTTCACGCCGATCAGAGTGCCGATGAGACCGAGGACCACGGTGCTCAGGACCGTGTTGAGGCCCGACTGGAGGGTGACGCCACCGGTCAGCAGCAGCGCGCCGGCGACCGCCGACACCGCGGCGACACCCCAGCCGAAGGCCGCCCAGGCCGCGCGCGACGACCCGTGGACGGCGAGGGAGAAGCCCGCGATCAGGAGCAGCGGGCTGCTGCCCGGAGAACCCGCGAGCAGAAAGAACACGTCGAGTGCATACGCCGCGACCGCCGGGAGCAGCGGGAGCCGCCGCCGCCACAGCAGCGTGGCACAGGCGGCGAGGACGGCCAGGGGCCAGACGATCGCACGGACGACGGCCCACGGCTCCGGCAGAGCGTCCAGACGCGCGGCCGGTGTCAGCGTGAGCAGGACGCAGAGCGCCGTGAGGAGGACGTCGGCGACCACGGGGTGCCGCGCCCAGAAACGTCGGAACACCCCGGGCGGACGCGGAAGCCGCAGCTCCTCGTCCTCACGGATCGAGTCGCTGCGGCTGCGCGTTCTCCTCACGGGCCGACTCTACGCGTCGCGCGTGCGCAGGACCGCCCATGCGGCCAGCAGCGCTCCGACCACCCAGCAAGCGAGCGTCAGAAAGGCGACGGGGGCCTCGAGCGCCGCTCCCTCACCCGGGAGGATCGCGCTCTGCGCGGCCGCCACCGGAAGATAGGTCGCGGCGTCCACCACCCACGCCCACGCCTCACCGGCCATCGAGAAGAAGTTCCCGACGATCGGCAGCACGAACAGCAGGCCGACCGTCGCGGCGATCGCGCCGGCGCCCGAGCGCAGGATGAACCCGAACGCGACGCCGATCAGTGCGAACACCGACATCGACAGGGATGCGACCAGGATCGGCAGGAACGACGCCGACGGGTCGGACCAGTCGATGCTCTGATCGCGGGAACCGACGATCATCCCGACCGCCACGGCCGCGACACCGAAGATCACGAGCGAGGACACGAACAGGAACAGCGCCAGCACGAGCGACTTCGCGAGCAGGACGGCCCCGCGCACCGGAACGGCCGTGAGCGTCGAGCGGATCATGCCGGTCGAGTACTCGCCGGTCACCGCGATCGCGCCGATGATGCCCGCCAACAGCATCGTGAACTGGATCGGCATGACCACGGCCTGGATGGGGTCGAACCCCGGAACGTCCACCGCCTGGGCGATCAGCATGGCGATGCCGATCGTGAGGACGGCGGCGATCGCGATGGACCACCACGTGGAGCGCAGCGTGGTGAGCTTGATGGTCTCGCTGCGGACGGCCCGGAAGAAGGTGAGCCGGCGACCGGTGTCGACGCGCGGTGTCGTGGCGACGGGGGCCTGCGTGGTCATGAGAGCTCCTTCGTGCGGTACTCGACGGCGTCGCCGGTGAGAGCGAGATAGGCGTCCTCGAGAGAGCCGGTGGTGGGCGTGAGTTCGTGCAGGGGGATACCGCGTTCGGCAGCCAGGTCGCCGATGCGTGCGGCCGGGAGACCGACGATGTCGAGCAGATCCGGCGCGGAGCTGACGATCTCGACGTCCGGCGCCCCCACGGCCGCGGCGAGCTCCGCGGGACGCGGCGTGCGCACCCGAACGGTGTTCCTGGTCCACGAACGCACGAGGTCCGCGAGGGGAGCATCGGCGAGGACACGCCCGCGTCCCATCACGATCACGTGGTCGGCGGTCTGCGCCATCTCGCTCATCAGGTGGCTCGACAGCAGCACGGTCCGCCCCTCCGAGGCGGCGTGGCGCACGAACTGCCGCACCCAGCGCACACCCTCGGGGTCGAGACCGTTGACCGGCTCGTCGAGGATCAACGTGTGCGGGTCACCCAGTAGAGCCGAGGCGATGCCGAGGCGCTGGCCCATGCCCAGGGAGAACTTCCCGGCGCGCTTGCGGGCGACGGAGCCGATGCCGGCGAGGTCGATCACCTCGTCGACCCGCGAGTCGGGGATGCCGTGGGTCGCGGCCATCGCCCGCAGATGATTCCTGGCGCTGCGCCCGGTGTGCACGGCCTTCGCGTCGAGGAGCACCCCGACCTCGGTGAGCGGGGCGCGGAGCTTGCGGTATTCGCGCCCGCCGACGGCAGCGCGACCCGAGGTGGGCCGGTCGAGTCCGACGATCAGGCGCATGGTCGTCGACTTCCCGGCACCGTTCGGGCCGAGGAACCCGGTGACCGTGCCCGGCTGGACGGTGAACGACACGTCATCGACGGCCGTCTTGTCTCCGAACCTCTTGGTGAGGCCTTCTGCTGTGATCATGTCGCCCACGCTACGGACGGCGCCCGCCGCGCGCGTCCGCCCGCGGTACCTTTCCGCGCGCTCCGCATCCTCCCCCGGATGGATGAGAGACCGCTTGCGCCGGGGTGCCGCCCGCGCCACAATGCTGCGCCCGTGAGCGCCGTGAGCCGTCGGGCTCCGGGGCTCGGATAGGGTCGACGGGTGACAGACGCCCGTCGACTCCCCGCGCCCCTGGCCCTCGGCGGAGCCGTCGCCATCGGCGTCATGACCGCCATCCAGGCGCGGATCAACGGGGTGCTGGGCGTACGGGTCGACAACGGCATCGTCGCGGGCTTCCTCTCCTTCTCGGTCGGGCTCGTGGCTCTCGCGGTCGTGATCGCGCTCCTGCCGTTCGCCCGTCGCGGTGCCGTACGGCTATGGCGGGGGATCCGCGGGCGCTCCGTCCCGTTCTGGATGCTCCTCGGCGGCGCGTGCGGGGCCCTCACGGTCTCGACGCAGGGGCTCACAGCGGGCGTCCTCGGCGTCTCGCTGTTCACGGTCGGCGTGGTGGCGGGGCAGACGCTCCACGGCCTGGTGCTGGACCGGATCGGCTTCGGGCCCGCGGGCGTCGTCGCGGTGACCCCCGGTCGCCTGCTCGGTGGGGCGCTGGCGCTCGCCGCGGTCGCGATCTCCCTGTCGGGCGACGTCCTGGCGTCCGCTCCGCTGTGGATGCTGGTGCTGCCGTTCCTCGCGGGAGTGGGCATCGCCTGGCAGGCTGCGACCAACGGGCGTTTGGCGCAGCGCGTGCAGTCGCCCATTGCCGCCACGCTCATGAGCTTCATCGCCGGGACGGTCGTGCTCGCGGTCGCCGCGGCCCTGAGCGTCGCGCTGCGCGGAGCGCCGGACCCCCTCCCGGCCGAGCCGTGGCTCTACCTCGGGGGGTTCCTCGGTGCCGCGTACATCCTGCTCGGCGCGTTCATCGTGGCTCACACGGGTGTGCTGCTGATGGGGCTCGGCTCGGTGCTGGGCCAGCTGGTGACCTCGGTGGTGATCGACGTGCTGTGGCCTGCGGAGGCGGGACCGGCGCTGTGGCAGGTGATCGCGATGGTCGTCGTCGCGGTGGCGTCGGTCGTCGTGGCAGTGCCGCGGCGTCGTCGCCGGTGACTACGCGGGGTTCTCCTTCGCGGCCTTCTTCTTCGCCTTCTTGGCGGCCTTCTTCGCCTTCTTCTTCGCCTTCTTGGCGGC
>NZ_SSDM01000252.1:0-9759 GCF_004794375.1 Microbacterium sp. K35
GGTGCCCCGGTCGCGGTGCCCCGGTCGCGGTGCCGGATCGAAAACGCGCCCGGGTGGGCCTCGCGCGGCCCGTCCTCCACCCCGCACGCGGGGTCAGCGCGACAGGAGGGCGGACGTCTCGGCGACCGTGATCTGCGGCGGGTAGAGGCTCATGACCTGCACCGCGGCGGCGTGGTTCTCCGCCGTGGAACCGGCGCAGGCGTCGGCGGCCAGGGTCACCAGGGCCCCCGCGTCCGCGGCAGCGAGCGCCGTGGAGATCACGCAGCAGTCGGTGGACACGCCGGCCAGCACCACCGGCGCGCCGTGTCCCACCACCGCCTCCAGCTCCGCGCCCCACTTGCCGAACGTGGGCAGGTCGAGCGTCGGGTGCGGGGACAGCCCGCGCGCCGCGGGAACCAGGTCGAACAGTGCGTCGTCTGCCGGGCGGTCGGCGAAGGGCCACGCGGCGAAGTAGTCGCCCCAGGAGGTGGAGCGGTCGGCCGTGGGCAGCCACCGCGTCACCAGCACGCGGTCGCCGAACGCGTCGGCGAGCCGCCGGATGTTGCCCATCGCGTCGTCGAAGAACGGCGACCCCCACGCGGAGTCGGGCGAGGCGAAGATGTGCTGAGGGTCGATCACGACCAGCCAGGCGTCCCGTGAACCCGGGCCGGCGGTCGTGGTCACGCCGCCTCCTGCCGCCGGATCTTCCCCGCCCTGGCGAACCAGGTCACGACGAACGACAGCACGAGCGCGAAGAACACCCCGAGGTTGGCGTACGCCCAGTCGCCGTCAGCGCCGCCGACCAGGAACAGCAGATACCCCTGCCAGTTGTTCCACGGGGCGGCCTCGGCGAAGCCGTTGAGCACGAATCCCCAGCCGATCACGCTCGCGACCACCAGGGTGACGATCGAGGTCCAGTCCCAGGCGCCGTAGCGGCCGCGGCTGTCGAACAGCGCCTGCTCGTCGTAGTCGGCGCGGCGGCGGAGGATGTCGGCGATCAGGATGCCGGCCCAGGAGGCGAGCGGCACGCCGAGCGTGATGAGGAAGCTCTGGAACGGGCCGAGGAAGTCGGTCGCGAAGAACACCACGTAGATCGTGCCGAGCGTGAGGATGACCCCGTCGATCGCGGCCGCCGACGGGCGCGGGATGCGGATGCCGAGGCTCAGCAGGGTCAGGCCGGAGGAGTAGATGCCCAGCACGGCGCCCGACACGAGCGCGAGGACCGCGGTGAGCAGGAACGGCACCAGCACCCAGAGCGGGAGGATGCTCGCGAGCGCGCCGATCGGGTCGGCCGCGATCGCCGTCAGCAGGTCGTCGTCGGAGCCGCCGAGCAGCAGGCCGAACACGACGAGGATGACCGGCGCGACCGAGCCGCCGATCGTGTTCCAGGCGACGATCGCGCCGTCGGAGGCCGTGCGCTTCTGGTAGCGCGACCAGTCCGCGGCGATGTTGATCCAGCCCAGGCCGAACCCGGTCATCACCATCACGAGTGCGCCGATCACCTGCCCGATGCCGCCGTCCGGACGCGCGAGCACCACGCCGAGGTCGATGCTCGGGATCGCGAGGACGATGTAGAGCACGGTCACCACGCCGGTGACCCAGGTGAGCACCGACTGCAGGCGCATGATCGTGTGATAGCCCAGCACGGACGCCGTGACGATGAGCGCGGCCACCACGACGGTCGCGACGATCTTGAGCCACAGGCTGTCGCCGTCGCCGCCGAGCTGCGTGATCACGGTCGCGGTGGCGAGCACGGCCATGATCGCCAGGAACGTCTCCCAGCCGATCGAGGTGAGCCAGGAGACGATGCCGGGGATCTTCTGCCCCTGCACGCCGAACGCCGCCCGCGAGAGCACCATGGTCGGGGCGGAGCCGCGCTTGCCCGCGATCGCGATCAGCCCGCACAGCAGGAACGACACCACGATGCCGATCACCGACACGAGCGTCGCCTGCCAGAACGAGATGCCGAAGCCGAGCACGAACGAGCCGTACGACATGCCGAACACCGACACGTTCGCGGCGAACCACGGCCAGAAGAGGTCGCGCGGCTTCGCGGTCCGCTCGGATTCGGGGATGATCTCGATGCCTGCGCGCTCGATGAGAGCCGGCCTGATGTCGGTCATCTGCTCATGATGGCACTGCTGCGCCGGTGCGGGGCTCAGCCGGCGAAGAACGCTCCGGCCACGCGTGTCAGGTCGTGCAGGTCGCTCACGCCGGCGAGCTCCCGCGCCGAGTGCATCGACAGGATCGGGATGCCCACGTCGACCGTGCGGATGCCCAGGCGCGTCGCCGTGATCGGTCCGATGGTGGAGCCGCAGGGCACGCCGTTGTTCGACACGAACTCCTGCGTGGCGACGCCCGAGCGCTCGCACCACTCCCGCCAGGCGGCGCTGCCGACCGCGTCCGTGGCGTAGCGCTGATTGGCGTTGAGCTTGAGGATGGGGCCGGAGCCGAGCACCGGCTGCACCACGGGGTCGTGGCGGCCGACGTAGTTGGGGTGCACCGAGTGACCCACGTCGCTCGACAGGCACCACGACGCGGCGTAGGCCCGACGGCGGGCCGACGCGTCGGCGCCCAGCCCGTCGTAGACCCGCTCCAGCACGTCCTCCAGGAACGGGCCGGCCGCGCCGGAGCGCGACTCCGACCCGAGCTCCTCGTGGTCGAACGCGGCGAGCACCGCGATCGGCGCACCAGCGGCGGGCTCGTGCGCCTGCAGCGCCACCACGCCGGCGTGCACGGAGGCGAGGTCGTCCAGGCGACCGGAGGCGAAGAAGGCGCTGTCCTTGCCGAACACCGCGCCGCGTGCCGCATCGGCCACCACCACGTCGTAGCCGCGGATGTCAGACACCGACACCTCGGCGGAGGCCGCGAGCTCCGCGAGGATGTCCGCCTCGGACGGGTCGCCCAGTCCCCACACGGGCTGCGTCTCGGTCTGCTTATCGAGCGCGAGGCCGTTGTTCACGCCGCGGTCGAGGTGGATCGCCAGCTGCGGCAGTCGCAGCAGGGCACCCGTGTCGGCGAGCACGACGCGGCCGTCGGCGAGGGCCAGGCGACCGGCGAGGCGCAGCTCCCGGTCGAGCCAGGAGTTCAGCAGCGGGCCGCCGTAGACCTCGACCGCCGCCTGCAGCCACCCGCGGACACCGGTCGTGGGCTGCGGCTTGAGCTTGAAGCCAGGGGAGTCGGTGTGGGCGCCGAAGACCTGCACGGGCGTGGTCGCGGTGGCGTCGGCGGGGACGACCCAGGCGATCGCGGCTCCGTCGCGCACCACGACGTACCGCCCGCCCGCGGCGGACGGCCACCCGTCGTGCTCGTCGAGCCGCGTGAACCCGGCGTCCTCCAGGCGACGGGCGACCTCGGCCGCGGCGTGATAGCTGGAGGGGGAGGCGGCGACGAAGTCGGCGAGGTCCTCGGCGTGGGCGAGAGCGACCGGGGTGACGGGCATGGGCATGACCTTCCTGCGCGGGGTGTCTTTCGAGCGTAGTCGCGACCGGCGTTCCCCTCCGGTTCACCTCGGACGGCTAGGGTGGTCCCGATAGCGCCTAGGGTTCCGGGGTCCGCACCCGTCTGGTCCGAGCGGCGCCACGGTCCGCTCCCGTGAGCGGGCCGTCATCTGACAGGACAAAAGCCCGGAGGACCCTGTTCGTCGTGCCTGCGCCGAACGGAAGGGTCTGTCGTGTCCCCACTCGCCTTCGTCCTGGTCCTCGGTGCCGCCGTCGCCCACGCCGCCTGGAACGTGATCGCGCACGGCATCAGCCGCGCCGGCTCACCGTTCCTGTGGTGGGGCGCGGTGGCCAGCACGGCCGTGTGGATCGGGGCGGTGCCGTTCACGGGGGGCCTCGGCACGTCCGACCTCGCCTCGTTCGCCCTCGGGGTGGGTGTCTCGGCCGTGCTGCACGTGGTGTACATGGCGGTGCTGCAGCGCGGCTATCGCGAGGGCAGCCTGTCGACCGTGTATGCGACGGCGCGCGGGACCGGTCCCTTCCTGTCGGTGATCGTCGCGGTGCTGCTGCTGGGGGAGCGGCCGTCGGGCATCGCACTGGTCGGCGTCGCCGCGGTGATCGTCGGCGTGGTGGCGGTCGGGCTGGTCGACCGGGGGAGCGGCGGAGGGCGGGGCGTCGACCTCGGCCTGGTGTTCGGGCTGCTGACGGGCGTGGCGATCGCGGTGTACACGATCTGGGACACGCACGCGGTGCGCACGTGGAGCCTGTCGCCGGTGGCCTTCATGGTGGGCACGACCCTGCTGCAGGTGCCGTTCTACTCGATCGCGGTCCGTCGCCGCTGGCCCGCGGTGTGGGCGCTCGGGCGTGCCCAGTGGCGCCGCATCCTGGCGTTCGGTGTGCTGTCGCCGCTGTCGTACATCCTCGTGCTGTCGGCGATCCAGATCGCTCCCGTCGCGCTGGTCGCGCCGTTGCGCGAGGTGAGCGTGGTGCTGGTGAGCCTGTTCGGCGCGGTCGTGCTCAGGGAGTCGCGGCCAGGGTGGCGGGTGGGCGCCTCGCTCATCGTGCTGACCGGCATCGTGCTGCTTGCGCTGTGACCCCCGCGGTTCCATTCTGGAGATGGCGCGGGGTGGAAGAACGACAGCCCTCGGACCGTCGACGCCGACGGTCCGGAGATGGATGCAGGTGTGAGCACTCTCCCGGATCCCCGCGGCGCGCGCGGTGCGCCAGCGGAATGCCCGCGTGCCGCGCGAGGCACGGGGTCAGCGGAAGGTGACCAGTCCCGCGTGCGCGGCCGTGACGAGGATCTGCACGCGGTCGCGCAGGTGCCACTTCGACATCATGCGCCCGAGGTGCGCCTTGACCGTGCCCTCCGACACGATGAGCGCCTTGGCGATCTCGGCGTTCGACATGCCCTTCGCGAGGCACTGCAGCACCTCTTCCTCACGGTCCGTGAGCGGTTCGAGAGCATCGGCGGCGGTCGCGGCGGGCGTGGAGTCGCGCACGTGCCGGATCAGCATGGAGGCGATGCGCGGGGACAGCGAGCTCTGGCCGGCGAACACCTCGCGCACGCCGGTCACGATGTCCTCCGCGCTGGAGTCCTTGAGCAGGTAGCCCGACGCCCCGGCGCTCAGCATCGGCAGGACCGTGTCGCTGCCGTCGAGGGTGGTCACGGCGAGGATCCGCACATCGGGCCACCGTTGCGCGATGGCCGCCGTCGCCTCGATGCCGTTCATCTCGGGCATCTGGACGTCCATCATGACGACGTCCGGCTTCTCCCGTTCCACCGTGGTGAGGGCCTCGCGACCGTCCTCCGCCTGCGCCACGACCGTGATCTCCGGCGCGCGCGACACGAAGTGGGACAGCGCGGAGCGGACCAGTGGATCGTCATCGACGATCACGACGCGGATTTCCTGCATGGAGGAAGCCTAACCGCGCTGCACCCGCGGATCCGCGCTGTAGACCTTTGGCCATCGAGGTCTGGACTCAAGACAGATGTGCGCGCTCAGCGTCGTCGAGAAGATGAATACAGACATCGACAAACGACTACAAAATGGAGGTGAACGTAATGACTTTCTGGCAGCAGGTTGGCAAGCTCTTTGGTTTCATTCGCTAGGATAGCTGGCGATTAGGAGATAGCGCACCATGGCCTTTGACCAGTCGAGACGGGCGGTGCCCGACATCTTCCGACTCGGACGAGGCGAGCGACTGACTCGCGTGGAAAGCATCGTCATTCTGGCGATCATCTGCGTCATGATCGCGATTGACGTCTCTACCTTCTTCACGGATCCCACCGTGAATCCCCTCGCGTCAGCGGTGAGCATCGCGTCCACCGCGGCGACGCTCCTCTTTCTGTGGTCTCCGCTGGTCGCCACCGTCGCCATGGGAGCAGTTCTGGCGACTTCGTTCTTGATCGGCACCGAGTCCCAAGTCCTGATCACTGTCGCCCTCGCATCGGCTCTGGTTATGAGGCTTGGGTGGACGCCGCTGATCCTCTCTTACACGGGTGTATTCCTCGTCGCCACGTCAGTAATGGCGTACGGTGACTCCGACGTTCCGGTGAACGTCGGCATCTATCTCATCGCGGCGACCGTCGCCGGGGCCATCGGTCTCGGACTCCGACTCGCCTTCGACCGCGGGCGCCGACTCGAGATCGAGCTCGAGGCAGCGGCCGAACAGGAACGCGAAGCAGTGCTCGCCGAGCGGCGATGGATCGCCGGCGAGTTGCACGACAGCATCGCGCACCACCTCACGGTGGTGTCGCTGCACGTGCAGATGCTCGAGGACCCCGGAACCAGTGACGATTCGCGTGAGGCCATCCGGGTGGCCGCGCGCAAGGCCATGACCGATCTCCGGTTCGTGATCGAGCTGGCCGACGACGGGCCCCGGTCGGCAGGCATGCCGACGGGCGACCTCGTCGCGGCGATCGATGAAGCACGCACCGAGTTCGCGGCCGCCGGGCACACGGTGGTGTGCGAAGGCGACCCGGGCGACGAGCGCATCCCGCGCGCCGTGGAGATCGTGCTGGCGCGCATCGTGCGCGAGTCCGCCACCAACATCTTGAAGTACGCCGGCGAGGGCACGGTCGAGATCCGTCTCGCCGTGGACGACGACACCGCGCACCTGACCCTGCGCAGTCCCCTTCCGACCACGCCCCGCCGCGAGCTGTCGTCGAGTCGCACGGGCCTCGGCCGCATGGCCGAGCGCGTCATGGGCGCGAGCGGTGAGTTCAGCGCGGGGGAGGTCGACGGGCACTGGCTCGTGTCGGCCGCACTGCCGGTGGCCTGAGACGCTACAGTGGCAGAGTGCGCTGCGTGCGCGCGAACACACCTAGACGAAAGTCTAAAAAGGTCTCGACTTTCGGCACTTCAGAGCCCAATTCGCACCGGCATATGCTGAAAGCTCCCCAGATAAAGCGTCCCCAGCGCTGCGATCGCGGGCGCGATCTTTCTGGCTTCTGAACACTCCCGTGCCCGCGATCGCGAATCTGTTTCCGGGCCCTTTCCCCTGCGGCCGAATGCCTCTCCTCACGCACCCACGGCGCGCATGAAGTGCCCATCGGTCGAGATGCCGGACGCCGCCACCGTGAACCGGACCACCTCGCTGAGGTAGCGGTCCTCCGAGGCCTCGAAGACGCGTCCGTCGGCGTCGCGCGACGTGCGCGTGAGTCGCAGGATCGGTGCGCCCCGCGTAACCCGCAGCAGGCTCGCGTCCTGCTCGTCGGCTGCGACCGCATCGATCTCGTGCCGCAGCGTGACGATCGGATGCCCGAGGGAGGCCAGGTACTCGGTGATCGAGACCTCGTCCAGATCGACCTCGAACAGCCGACGCCCGACGTCTTCGGTGTAGGCGAGGCGCTCCAGCATGGTCGGCCGCCCGTCGAGGAGGCGCAGGCGGACGACGCGGACGATGGTGTCGTCGCGCCCCACGCCGAGCGCGGGGCCCAGGTCGCCGGCGCGGCGCAGGCTGAGCTCCTGCGTCTCGGCGCCGGGGGTCACGCCGAGCTCGCGCGCCCAGCGCGTGAACGGCACCGACACGTCGACCGCCTGGTTCGCCTTGCGCGCGACGACGCGCGCCGGGCGTCCGCGACCGGTCTCGATCAGCCCCTCGGCGCGCAGCGCCGCGAGCGCGTTGCGGATCGGGCCGCGGGAGGTGTGCCAGCGCTCGGCGAGCTCGGCCTCGGTGGGTACGTCGTCGCCGGGGCGCAGCGTGCCGTCGGTGATCCGGGCGCGCAGGTCGTCGGCGATCTGGGTGTACACAGCTTCGGCCACATAGGTACATTACTTCGCCATCGCGCGGATGCCGCGGATAGCCGGTGAGTGTTCACCCAGGCGAATGGCGGGTGAACGCGCCCTGAACTCTTCCGAGATAGG
Organism: Microbacterium sp. K35; assembly: GCF_004794375.1. Lineage (NCBI taxonomy): Bacteria > Bacillati > Actinomycetota > Actinomycetes > Micrococcales > Microbacteriaceae > Microbacterium > Microbacterium sp. K35. The sequence goes on from NZ_SSDM01000252.1 coordinate 7,790, forward strand.
TATACATCTGAAGACCGAGCCTGTCAGAGTCGTCGAGGATCACCCCTCCCACCCTGAAAGGTCCACCATGAAGCTCCGTGCTCTCCCCGCCCTCGCCGGCGCTGCGATCCTCGCGCTCGGCCTCGCCGCCTGTGCCGGAACGGCCGAGGCCACCGACGCCCCCGGCGACGCACAGTCCGCCGGCGCGAGCGGGTTCGCCGTCGACGAGAACACGCTGGTCTTCGGCGTCGTGCCCGACTCGGTCGACACCGAGACCAACTACCAGCCCCTGATGGACTACATCGCCGAGGTCACCGGGAAGACCGTCGAGTACCACGAGTCCACCGACTACGCCGCGCTGATCGAGGCCGCCGTCGCCGGGAAGGTCGACGTCGCGTCGTTCTCCGGCTTCACCTACGTGACCGCCACCAACAACGGCGCGAAGCTCACGCCCATCTCGTCGATCATCACCGAGGAGGGCCAGGAGCCCGGCTACTACTCGCAGGCGATCGTCCCCGCCGACAGCGACATCACCAGCCTGAAGGACTTCGCCGGCAAGAAGGTCTGCTTCGTCGACCCGTCGTCGACCTCCGGCTACCTCTTCCCCTCCTACAACCTGCTCGAGGCGGGCATCGACCCCCAGGCCGACATCACGCCGGTCTTCGCGGGCAAGCACGACGTGAGCGTGCAGAAGGTCGGCGAGGGCGTCGAGTGCGAGGTCGGGTTCGCCGAGGACTCCGAGGTCGAGAAGTCCGACAAGGTGAAGGTGATCGACGAGACCATGGTGCCCGGTGCGCCCCTGGTCTACTCCTCGTCCCTCCCGGACGAGGTCGCGCAGGAGCTCGTCGACGCGCTCGGCGAAGTCACGATCGACGACATCATCGCCGCGGGCATCGACGGCGCCGACTCCGACGCGTTCCGCAGCGTGTTCTACGCCACGAAGCCGGTCGACGACGCGTACTACGACCTGATCCGCGACATCTGCGCCGAGACCGAAGCGGAGCAGTGCAAGGCCTGACGGCCTGACACGCCCGTCGTCTCGCCGGCGCTCGCTCAGGAATCGACTGCGGTTCCTGAGCGAGTGCAGCGGGGCGAAGGGCCTCGCACCGGACCCGACCGCACGACAAGGAGATGCCATGACCGCGGCCACCGACACCCTCATCCGCCTCGACGGCGTGACCAAGACCTTCGGCAGCACCACGGCTCTGAGCGACGTGTCGCTCACCGTGGCCCGCGGCGAGATCGTCGTGCTGCTCGGCCTGTCCGGCTCGGGGAAGTCGACGCTCCTGCGGCACCTCGACGGGCTCGAGGTGCCCACCGCCGGCACGGTCGACGTGCTCGGCGCCGCGGTCCCCGCGCTCCGCGGTCGGGCGCTGCGCGACCTGCGCAGCCGCGTCGGCTTCATCTTCCAGCAGTTCGAGCTCGTGCCGTCGCTGACCGTGCTGGAGAACGTGCTCACCGGCTCGCTCTCGCGCGTGCGCGGCCCCCGCCTCGGGCTCTGGGGCTACTCCCGCAGCGCGAGGCTGACCGCTCTCGAACACCTCGACCGGGTCGGCCTGCTCGACCGGGCGTACCAGCGCAGCGACACCCTCTCCGGGGGACAGCAGCAGCGCGTGGCCATCGCCCGTGCGCTCATGCAGAAGCCCGACATCCTGCTCGCGGACGAGCCCGTCGCCTCGCTCGACCCCGAGTCCAGCGAGCAGGTCATGGCTCTCATCCGCCGCATCGCCGCCGACGAGGGGCTCACCGTGGTGTGCAGCCTGCACCAGGTGGACCTCGCCATCAGCTGGGCCGACCGCATCGTGGGGCTGAGGCACGGCGAGGTCGTGCTCGACACCCCCACCGACGGCCTCAGCAAGGCGGAGGTCATGGAGATCTACGGACGCGTGGCCACGACGACCGCGGAGATCACGGCCGTGCAGGTCGAGCTCGCCGACGCAGCCACCCCGGCGGGCGTGGCATGACGGCCCTGGACACGGCGGCGGCGCCCG
>NZ_SSDM01000253.1:0-316 GCF_004794375.1 Microbacterium sp. K35
CCTCGACGCCGTGGCCGCGGAGGCGACCGGAGCGCTGGTGGCGAAGAGCGGACAGCTCGGGGAGCCCGAGGCGGAGGCGGGCGCCGCCGGGAGCACGGGGGTGGGAGCGGGTACGACGACCGGGTCCGCGGCCGTGCCGGAGTCGGAGCCAGGGACGCGGGGGGACTCGCCGAGCGGGTCAGGATCCGCGGCCACGGGCGGGACTCCGGCGGACCCGTCGGAGTCGGGCGCGCATGAGGAGGGCGCGAGTGTGCGTCGCGTGCGGGTGCGCAACCCGCTGGGCATCCACGCGCGCCCGGCCGCCCTGATCGCGGAG
>NZ_SSDM01000254.1:0-2243 GCF_004794375.1 Microbacterium sp. K35
CCGCCCGGCGCAGCGCCCACGCCACCCCGAGCGGGTACGCGGCCCACTCCGGCACCGCGGGGCGGCTCCCGGGCGCGGTGGGGAACAGGCGGTCGAGGTCGTCGAGGGCGACCTCCACGGGCTCGTCCGCGAACGTGGAGGTGACGCGGAGCCGACCGTCGTCGCGCCCGCCGACCGCCGCGGCCGTGCGCTGCGGGATCGCGAACGGCAGCACGAAGCCGTCGTTGTAGTCGGTGTGCTCGCCGATCAGGTTCACGCGACCGGGAGCCGACCACACGCCGTCCGGCCCGTGCCCGGTCAGGGTCGCGAACAGGGCCTCGGCCTCCCGCACCGCGGTCATGCGGAGACTCCGTCCACGGCGTCCGTGCGGGCGATGGCGTCGCGGAGGCGCTCGGCCCCCTGCTCCGGCGTGACCTCGGCGGCCCACGCCCACATCGCCGCCTCGGAGCCGGCGAGGTACTTGAGCCGGTCGGCGGCGCGGCGGGGGCTCGTCAGCTGCAGGTGCAGGCGCACGCTGTCGCGGCCCACGCGCACGGGAGCCTGATGCCACGCGGCGATGTAGGGCGTCGGGGTGTCGTACAGCGCGTCGACCCCGCGCAGCAGGCGCAGGTAGAGCGGGGCGAGCTCGTCGCGCTCGGCGTCGGTGGTCGCGGCGAGGTCGGGCACGTGGCGGTGCGGCATCAGATGCACCTCCAGCGGCCAGCGGGCGGCGAAGGGCACGAACGCGGTCCAGTGCTCGCCGCGGAGCACGACGCGCTCGGACCGCTGCTCGGTGTCGAGGATGCGGGCGAACAGGTCGGGCGCGGTGCGGTCGATCATGTCGAGCGTGCGGGTCGTGCGCGGCGTCACGTACGGGTAGGCGTAGATCTGGCCGTGCGGGTGGGGCAGCGTGACCCCGATCTCGGCGCCGCGGTTCTCGAACGGGAACACCTGCTGGATACCGGGCAGTGCGGAGAGGGCTTCGGTGCGGTCGGCCCACGCCTCGATCACGGTCCGGGCGCGCGTGACGGTCTGGGTGCCGAACGATCCCGCGGGCTCGGGGCTGAAGCACACGACCTCGCAGCGTCCGACCGCGGTGCGGGTGCGACCGAGGCCCGGGGCGTCGAGGTCGTCGAGCCCGCGTGGGGCGTCGGCCGCGGCGGGGGCGGTGCTCACGGCCTCGGCGAGCGCGGGGCCGAACGCGGGGGAGCGGTTCTCGAACACGGCGACGTCGTAGCGCGACGGCACCTCGGACGGGTTGCCCGGGGTCTGCGGGGCGAGCGGGTCGGCGTCGGCGCTCGGCATCATCACGCGGTTCTGCCGATTCGCGGCGATCGTGATCCAGTCGCCCGTCAGCACGTCGAGCCGCATGGTCGCGGTGTCGGGTCGCGGGGCGAGGGTGCGGGCGTCGACGGCTCGCTCCGGACCGAGGGCGGTGCCGGGGTCGTCGTAGTAGAAGAGGTCGCGGCCGTCGGCGAGGGTCGTGGCGCGGCGGACGACGCCGGCACCGAGGACCTGCGTCCGCATCTCAGGGGAATCGGGCGTGTTCACGTCAACATGGTAGGTCTCCGCGCGTGATAACGTCAACATGACGGAGTTGTGAACGGAGGACGCGTGGCACGAGACACCCCCGCCTCCGCATCCGCCTCCGCCGCGCCGGACGCCCGCGTCTCCATGGCCCAGGTCGCCGCGCGCGCCGGAGTCTCGGGCCAGACGGTGTCGCGCGTCGTCAACGGCAGCCCGCGGGTCGATCCGGCCACGCGTGCCCGCGTCGAGGCGGCGATGGCAGAGCTCGGCTACCGGCCGCACCGCGCCGCGCGAGCCCTGCGCACGGGCCGCTCGCACACGATCGGCCTCGTCGTCACCACCCTCGCGACGATCGGCAACTCCCGCATGCTGCAGGCCACGGCCGAGGCGGCGGCCGAACGCGGCTACGCCCTCACCGTGGTCACCGCGTCCGAGGGCGTCGAGGCGGCGTTCGCCCAGCTCGCGGACCAGGGCGTCGACGGCGCGGTCGTGCTCAACGAGGCCTCCGCGCTCGTGCCTTCCGCCCCGCGGCCTCCGGGTCTGCGGCTCGTGGTGGTCGACGCGCCCGCCGAGACCGGGGCGATCGTCGTGCACAGCGATCACGCGGGAGGGGCGGCCGCGGCCACGGCGCACCTGCTGAGCCTCGGACACGCCACCGTGCACCATCTCGCCGGGCCCGCCGACTCCTTCGCCGCCGCCGAGCGCGAGCGGGGATGGCGGGAGGCGCTCGCCGCGGG
>NZ_SSDM01000255.1:0-3615 GCF_004794375.1 Microbacterium sp. K35
CGCGCCCACCGCGTCCGACGCGCCCGCCGTGACCAGCGCCACGACCGGCCTCGCCGGTGCCCAGATCTCCGTCGAGGAGGCAGCGGACTGCCTCGGCCGCTCGTCCGCCCAGGCGAACTGCACCTCCCGCCCGTCGAGCACCGCGCGTCCCGGCGGTCGGTCCCGCACGAACCCTGACGTCTCGCCACCCGCTGCGAGGTGCTCGACGCGCGACGCCGCGCGTAGAAGCGCTCGACGGGGCAGCGCGTCGAGCACACGGCCCAAGGGACCCGATGCCCGTGCGGCCGTGAGGATCCAGGTCGTCGAAGGTGACAGGCGCAGCGACTGCTCCCACCGCTGCGCGAACTCCTGTGCGTACTCGACGGGGAGCTCGGCGTGCAGCGCATCGAGGTCGTCGCACAGCACGAGCTCGGGGATCTCCGTGTCACCCCTGACCCATGCCGCGAGCAGGTCCACCGCGCTTTCCGCATCGGAGGGGAACAGCAGGGCATCATGGCGCTGGGCCGCCACCGCGCGCACGAGCGCCGTGCGTCCGCTGCCCGGAGCGCCGAGCACGGCGAGCCCGCGCTCACGCCCCGGACGCAGGAGCTCCCGAGGCTGCCGCTGTCGTTGCGGGTCGTCGGCGAGACCGAGCACCACCGCGTCTCCCCCGGCGTCGTCGCTGCCGTCGTGATCCGCGACACGAAGGTCTGCGAGATCGATGTGTCGCGGCAACGGCGGGAGCCAGGGGCTGACAGCCGGAGCCGCCTGGCTCCAGCGCGTCGCTGCACGCCGCAGGTCTCCGGGACCGGTCAGCGCGACGCGCACGAGCTGCGGCTCCGCATCCTGCGGTCGACGCACGAGCGCACAGCCGCGCCCCTCCGGCCCCCCATCGAGCAGCGCCGCGCCGTCGGTCCCGATCACGGCCCTGCTGTCCGCGGGATCTGCGACCCGCAGGCTGATCCGCAGCGGGCAGTTCGCCGCCAGGGCGTCACGGATCACGCCGCCCGCACGCTGCGTCCCGAGGACCAGGTGCATCCCCAGGGCGCGGCCGCGCGCAGCGATGTCGATGAACACGTCGCCGAGGTCGGCGTGCTCGAGGAGCAGGGCGGCGAACTCGTCGACCACGATCACCAGGCGTGGCAGGTCGACCTCTGACACGTCTCGAACGCCGGCCGCGGCGAGGGCGGCCTCCCGTCGTCGCATCTCCGCCCGCAGGCTCGAGACACCCCGGCGCGCACCCTCGTCGTCGAGGTCCGTGATCACCGCCGACACCTGGCGGAGAGCGCGAAGCGGCTCGAACGCCGTCCCACCCTTGAAGTCGGCCAGCACGAACGTCACCCGATCCGGTCCGTACGCGGCACACATCGCCGCAACCCAGGTCACGAGCAGTTCGCTCTTGCCCGCCCCGGTCATGCCGGTGACGATCGCGTGCGGTCCGTGCTCCACCAGATCGACCGCGATGTCGGTACCCCGGCCGTCACGGCCCACCACGACCGCGAGACCATCACCTGCCTCTGAGACGATCACGTCGGCCAGCGGCACGCTGAGCGGGAGCTCCGTATGCGTGTCCGACGGCTCGCCCGTTGCCGAGGCGACCAGTTCTGCCTGCGCTTGCGACAGGCACTCGACCGCGACCTCGGTCACGCCCTCCGGCGTGCGCAGCGATGCGGCCCCCGGCTCGGCCACGTCGAGCACGGTCGTGATCCCCGACGGCACCTCGGCGTCGGGAGCCGCCGTCCAGATCACCGCATCTGCCGCGACGGGCGCTCCGAGCGTGCCCCACCCCACCCGGAAGGCCCCCCGGCGCGCCCGCACCGCGTGAGCCGCCGTGGTCAGACCGGACGACGCCAGCTCCTCGCCGACGAGCGCCAGTTGCGCCGGCCCGAAGCGGAGGCAGAGCTGCGCGACCAGAGCTCGTGCCGCCGCGGCTGCGACCGGGGCCTGGCCACGGACGCAGACGCCCCCGCCGAGCCGGACCACGACCGGTGCGTCATCGAGCTCGGCGCATCGCGCGCGGAACGCCTCTGCTCGATCGCCCTCCCCACCCGTCGTGCGCACGGCGCTGACACGCACACCGCGACCCACGGTCATCTGGGTGTCGGCAGCGATCGGATCCGTCCCACGAAGCGGCGGTTCTGCGACGCACGCGGCGACGTCCGGGTGGCGCGACTCGAGCTGGGCCCGCTCCTCGGCGTGACGACGGGCGAGCGCATCCTCGACCGCGCGCCACTCGGCCTCCACCCTGTCCGCCTCACGCCGTCGATCGTGCCGTCGCGTCCTCGCGGCGTCGGCCACCGAAGCGAGCATCATGAGGGGACCGAGTGCGGCGAACCACAGCGACTGCACCGACCCCGTGGTGAGCCACAGCGCCACCCCCATCCCGACCGGGACGATTCCCGCGAGATACGGCAGCGAGGTGCGGCGCGGCGGCGCGGGCGCGGAAGGGATGACGAGGGGAGACAGGTCCATCTCCCCAGTGCACCGCTCCGTGACAGCAGAGAGCCTGCTGTCCACAGCCTCGGAGCGACTACTCCGCGGTGTCCCCCTCTGGGGAGGAGGACTGGGGGTCGCTCACCTGCAACACGATGAGCGTCACGTTGTCGCGACCACCGTTGTCGAGAGCCGCAGCGAGCATGGCGTCCACGCACGCGGCCGGATCGGAGTTCTCCCGCAGGAAATGCTGGATGCCGTAGTCGGTCAGCTCCTTGGTGAGTCCGTCGGAGCAGATCACGAACCGGTCGCCCGGACGCAGGTCGATGGTGACATAGTCCGGAGCGGTGAGCTCGCTGGCGCCCACCGCGCGCGTGATGACGTTGCTGTAGGGGTGGCCCTCGGCCTCCTCCGGACTGAGCTTCCCCGCTGCGATCAGCTCCTGCACCACCGAGTGGTCCGTGGTCACCTGCACGAGCCGGTCATCGCGCAGGAGATAGACCCGCGAGTCGCCGATGTTCAGCGCGACCCACTGCGCCTGGTCTCCGCCGTCGTCCAGGTAGACGCCCGTGAGCGTGGTCCCGGTTCCCTCGTCGGTGGTCTCCGGGTGCTCCGCGATGTCGTCGACGGCGCGGGCGAGAGCCTCTTCGATCGTGCGATGCGAGATGTCGCCCGCGACGACCGCGGCCTGCAGGCGGGACACGGTGCTTTGGCTTGCGATCTCGCCTCCCGCGTGCCCGCCCATTCCGTCGGCGACGATGAAGAGGGGGAACTCCGCGAGGAACGCGTCCTGGTTGGTCTCACGGCGACGGCCCTGATCCGTGACACCCGACCACGAGAGCAGCAGCGGGCGTCCCGCAACCGTGACGGTGTGCGTCTTCGTCTCAGCCACGTGCTGCCTCCGATGGACCTGCGGCGGAAAGGGCGGTCGCAGGATACTCACACATCGTAGTGGAACACGATCCCCTCGCTCGCACCGGGGCCCTTCGAGGGGCAGAGCGGAACGGAGACGCCGATCGGGCGCTGCGACAAGACCATGACCTCCACGTTAGCGGGCGCATCGCCCGCGAGAACACCGTTCACACCACGAAACCCCCGGCGGTGGGCCGGGGGTTTCGCGACGACGGTCACGCAGGGGGCTGCGTGGGATCGTTCGGGGTAGTGGGAGGAGCCGGCGGTGCGGCCGGCGGGGCGTAGCCGGGA
>NZ_SSDM01000256.1:0-6616 GCF_004794375.1 Microbacterium sp. K35
CCGCGGCGCCACCTCCAGCGTGCCCCCCGAGGCCGTCGCGCGCTCCCGCATCCCGAGCTGCCCGAGGCCCGGTCGCAACTGGGCGATCGCGCGGCCGGTGTTCACGACCTCCACCTCGACGCCGTCGTCGTCGTAGCGCACCCGCACATCGGCCGTGGCTCCCGGTCCTGCGTGACGGCGGGCGTTCGTGAGCGACTCCTGGGCGATGCGGTAGAGGTTCACGGCGACCACCGAGGGCACCGCGGTCGGAGTGCCGACGACCGTGTACGCGGTGGGGAGTCCCGCGGCCGTCGAGGCCTCCGCGAGTTCGGCGATGTCGTCGAGCCCGAGCGTCGAGGCGCCGTCCGCGGTCTCGCCGCCGGGCGTGCGCAGCGTCTCCAGCAGCTGCCGCAGCTCGTGGATCGCGTCGCGCGCCGAGCCCTCGACGCCCGAGAGGATCTCGGCGGCCCGCGCGGGGTCCTGGGCCAGCACCAGGCGCGCCGCGCCGGCCTGCACGCCCATGACCGAGACGTGGTGGGCGACCACGTCGTGCAGCTCGCGGGCGATGCGCACCCGGTCGAGGGCGACGGCCTGCGCCGCCGTCACCTCGCGCTCGCGCTCCAGCTCGGTCGTGCGCTGCTCCAGCACCGACCGCTGCTCGGCGGCGGCCCAGGACCGTTCGCCGAAGTAGTACGCCCCGCCGAAGTAGAGCCCGTTGAGCAGGATCTGGATCAGCATGAAGGCGACGTAGGGCGACATCGCCCCGGCGACCACCTCGGCCTTGTCCGCCTCGCTGATCGCGTCGCGGTACATCGTGAGGAGCAGCCACACGAACATGCCGACGATGATCGCCACGCGCACGATGAGGGCGCGGCGCCGGTCGTTCATCCACGCGCCGACGGTGTAGAGGCCGATGAACATCGCGATGTTGCCGACGTAGATCTCCGGTACCCGGATCGTGACGGCCGCGAAGTAGGCGACGGATACGACCACGGCCACGGTGCCGGGCCAGCGTCGACGGAACGCGAGCGGACCGGACACCACGACGGCGTAGAGGAGGGCGGTCCACAGCGGGGCCTGCTCGTCGCCGTACACCTGGGCGATGGAGGAGAGCGCGGCGCTCAGGATCGCGCCGACGAACAGCACCCCGGCGAGCAGCAGGTCGCCGCGGCGGTCGCGCTCGGTCGGCGTGCGGGTGAAGGGCATCCCTCCACCGTAGGGCGGCGTTCGGCGGGGCCGCATCCCCCGGACGGCGGAGGCGGCGCGGAGGGGTCTTGACCGTGCACTTGTTTTTTGCAAGTATCACCGCATGAGCCTCTTCCTCACCTGCCCGGTCGAGAGCGTCGAACGCGCGACCGCCTTCTACACGGCCATCGGCTGGACCCTCAACGAGGAGATGTCCGATCACAACGTGTCGTGCTTCGCCATCGCGCCCGGGCAGTACGTCATGCTCGGCAGCCGCGAGATGTACGCCAGCGTCGGCGGCGTCGATGAGCTCGTCGGCGGCCCCGACACCCCGTCCAAGGTCACCGTCTCGTTCGACCTCGGCAGCCGCGAGGCGGTCGACGAGCTGGTCGAGCGCGCGAGAGCGGCGGGCGGCCGCATCGGCGACACCGACGACTACCCCTTCATGTACCAGCGCCAGTTCGACGACCCCGACGGCTACCACTACTCGCCGTTCTGGATGAAGCCGGACGCCGACGTCGACGCGTGAGCGACCTCGGTGCCGCGCTCGGCGTGGTCGGGGCGCGCTGGGCGCTGCTGATCGTGGAGCGGCTGCTCGACGGACCCCAGCGCTACGGCGATCTGCAGCGCGACCTCGGGGTCCCGACGAACATCCTCGCCACGCGCCTGCGCGAGCTGGAGGCCGCCGGGCTGCTCGCGCGACTGCCGCTCCGGCACAACACCCGGGCGTACGCGCTCACCGACCGCGGGCTCGCACTGCGGGAGGCGATCGAGGCGCTGCGGGCGTGGGGTGCCGCGGAGGAGGATGAAGATCCCTCGACGAGAACGGAGAAGTGACATGAGCGAAGACGCACCCGGTCGCATCCTGATCGACCTGTTCAGCACCCTCGACGGCGTGGCCCAGGGCCCCGGCGGCGTGGGGGAGGACACCTCGGGCGGATTCCGGTTCAGCGGATGGCAGGCCGGCTACCCCTCACCCGGCATGGGCGCCGAGGTCGACGCGGGCATGCGGGGCCTCGACGCGCTGCTGCTCGGCCGCCGCACCTACGACATCTTCGCCTCGTACTGGCCGCAGCACACCGACGGCGAGGAGGGCCACATCGGCCGGCTCTTCGACGCGGTGCCGAAGTACGTGGCGTCGCGGAACCCCGACCTCGCGCTCGACTGGCAGGGCAGCTCGCGCGTGGGCGACGACCTGGCCGCCGAGATCGCCCGCCTGCGCGCGACCCACCGCGAGGTGCACGTGATCGGCAGCATCGACTTCGTGCACACCCTGCTCGCCGAGGGGCTGTTCGATCAGCTCAACCTGTGGGTGTACCCGCTGCTGCTCGGCACGGGGAAGAAGGTGTTCGACGACGCAGCGCTCCCGTCGGTGCTGCGACTGCTCGAACCGCCGGTCGTCGACGACGCGGGCGTGATGCTCCTCCGCTACGGCCGCACCGATCGCACCCCGGAGGTCGGCACGTTCGGCGCCTGAGGCGGGTCAGCCCAGCAGTCGCTCGATCACGCGCGCGACGCCGTCCTCGTCGTTGGTCGCGGTGACCTCGTCGGCGGCGTCCCGCACCACGGGCTCCGCGTGCGCCATCGCCACCCCGCGCCCCGCCCAGCGGAGCATCTCGACGTCGTTCAGCGCGTCGCCGAACGCGACGACCTCGGCGCGGTCGATGTCCAGGTGCGCACACAGTCGGGCGAGCCCGGTCGCCTTCGTCACGCCCTCGGCCATCACCTCCACGAACGGCGCGCCGGACAGGGTGGCTTCGAAGCCGGTGAGCCCGAGCGAGCGCAGCGTGTCGAACAGTGCGGCGGGTGCGAGCTCCGGGTGGCGGATCACGAGCTTCAGGCTCGGCGCCGCGAGCACCTGCTCCAGCGGCACGCCGCCCATCGTCTCCGGATCGCGCGTGTGGTCGGACAGGCTCGCGATCGCCGCGTAGCCGTCCTGCGCGACGAAGGTCTCGCCGCCCTCGCGCACGCTCGCGAACAGCAGCCCGGGGATGCTCGCGCGGAGGGCATCGGCGAGCGTGCGGATCGTGTCGGACGGCAGCTCCTCGGCGAACAGCATCCGTCCGTCGCCGAGGTGCACCGCGTAGGCGCCGTTGCTGCACAGCGCCCACCCGTCGAATCCGGCGTCGGCGGCGATCGCGCGCAGTCCGATCGGCTGGCGCGCGGTGACGGGCACCACGGGGATGCCGCGTTCCCGCGCCGCGTCGAGCGCCGCGCGGGTGCGCGGTGTCACGGAGGAGGAGGGGTCGAGCAGCGTGCCGTCGAGATCGGTCGCGATCAGTCGCACGGCGTCGCGCTCCGTCAGGAGAAGATCATCGGCAGGTCGTCGTCGGCGTCTGCTCCGCCGAAGTCGAGGTCCACCACCACGGGCACGTGGTCGCTGGGCTGCTCGCCCTTGCGCTCGTTGCGATGGATCGACGCGCCGGTGACCGCGTCGGCCAGCGTCTTAGAACCGAGGATGAAGTCGATGCGGATGCCCTCGTTGCGCGGGAACTTGAGCCGCTGGTAGTCCCAGTAGGTGTAGCCCTCGGGCAGCAGCGGGCGCACCACATCGGTGACACCGGCATCGGCCAGGGCGAAGAACGCCTCACGCTCGGCGGGCGAGACGTGCGTCGAGCGGCCCACCACGATGTCGGGGTCGCCGTTGTCGTGGTCGAACGGGATGATGTTGAAGTCGCCGACGAGGGCGAGCGGCAGGTCGGGGTTCGCCGACAGCTCGGCCGCGGTGGACTGCCTCAGCTGCTCGAGCCAGTGCAGCTTGTACGCGTAGTGCGGGTCGTCGAGGGAGCGCCCGTTCGGCACGTACAGGCTCCATACGCGCACGCCGTCGACCATCACCCCGAGCGCGCGCGCCTCCTGCGGAGCGTCGGGGCCCTCGTGGCCCTTGGCGAAACCGGGCATCCCGTCGAACGCGGTGCGCACGTCGGTGATGGGCAGGCGGCTGGCGATCGCGACGCCGTTCCACTGGTTCAGGCCGTGAACCTCGACGTGGTAGCCGGCCTCCTCGAAGGGGGCGAAGGGGAACTGCTCCGGCTTGCACTTCACCTCCTGCATCGCGAGCACGTCGATGTCTTCACGGACGGCGAACTCGACGGTGCGGGCGACACGGGTGCGGATGGAGTTGACGTTCCAGGTGGCCAAGCGCATGCGTCCAGCCTAGTTGCGGCCTCCTACACTGGATGCCGTGACCGCACTCGACGCAGACCGCCAGACCCTCCTCGACCTCATCACCGACGAGGCGGTGTTCCACGGCGACTTCACCCTCTCCAGCGGCAAGAAGGCCACCTACTACGTCGACATGCGCAAGCTCACGCTCGACCACCGCGCCGCTCCCGCCATCGGCCGGATCATGCTCGACCTGATCGCCGACCTCGACGTCGTCGCGGTCGGCGGTCTCACGCTCGGCGCCGACCCCATCGCGAACTCCGTGCTGCACGCCTCGGTCGGCACCGACCGTCCGCTCGACGCGTTCGTCGTGCGCAAGGAGCCCAAGGACCACGGCCGCGGCCGTCAGATCGAGGGCGCCGACGTGAAGGGCAAGCGCGTGGTCGTGCTGGAGGACACGTCGACCACCGGGCAGTCCGCGCTCAAGGCCGTCGAGGCGCTGCGCACGGAGGGCGCCGAGGTCGTGGCCGTCGCCGTGATCGTCGACCGCAAGACCGGAGCGCAGGCGGCCATCGAAGCCGAGGGGCTGGAGTGGCGCGCCGCGTTCGACCTCGACGACCTCGGGCTCGACCCGCAGTGACCCGCTACGCCCTGGCCGTCGACGTCGGCGGCACCAAGATGGAGGCCGCCCTCGTCTCGGCGGACGGCGTGCTCGTCGAAGGCAGCCGCAGCCGCCAGCCCACCGGGCGCGAGGCCACGCCCCCGGCCCTCGCCGCCGCGGTCGACGCGATCGTGCGGCACGCCCTGGCCGCGCTGCCGGCCGACGCGGAACTCGTCGGGGCGGGGATCGGTAGCGCCGGTCCGGTGGATCGCGTCGCGGGCACCATCGAGCCCGTGAACATGCCGCTCGCGCACGGCTTCGCCCTCGCGGCGGCGGTGCGGGACGCGGCGACGGCGGTGCTCGGCCGCGACCTTCCCACGACGCTCGGCCACGACGGGGGCGCCCTCGCCCTGGCGGAGTCGTGGCTCGGGGCGACCCGTGACGCGGGGGCCTCGCTGTCGATCGTGGTGTCGACGGGCGTCGGCGGCGGCTTCGTGGTGAACGGCGCCTACATCCCGGGAGCCACCGGCAACGCGGGTCACCTCGGTCAGGTGCGCCGCGAGGGAGGGCTCACGCTCGAGGAGATCGCCTCCGGCCCCGCGAGCGCCGCCTGGGCGCAGGAGCAGGGGTGGACCGGCGCGACGGGGGAGGACCTCGCGCGCGACGCGGCAGCCGGAGACGCGATCGCCCGCGCGGCCATCGAGCGCTCGGCCCGCGCGGTCGGCGAAGCGCTCGCGGACGCCGCGACCCTGGTCGACCTCGACGTGGTGGCCATCGGCGGCGGGTTCTCGCGGGTGTCGTTCGACTACATCGACCTCGTGCAGCAGGCGCTCACCGCGCACGCGGTGCACCCGTACTCCCGGCGTACCCGGGCCGTGCGCTCGGGCCTCGGCGACGAAGGGCCCCTCATCGGCGCCGCCGCCCTCGCGCTCCGTTGAACCCTCACGCGCACGCCCTCAGCGGGCGGCGGTCAGCAGGTGGCGGGGCGGTCCCTCAAGTCGCGCGACCGCGATCTTGAGGTCGGTGACGTCGGATGCGACGGCGTCGAGGCGGGTGGTGAGCTTCTCCTCGACGGTGTCGATACGGGTGGTGAGCTTGTCCTCGACGCTGTCGATACGGGTGGTGAGCTTCTCGTCGACGGCGTCGATGCGGGTGGTGAGCTTCGCGTCGACGGCATCGATGCGGCGCACGACCCAGGCCATGGCGGCGAACATGCCGGTGCCGAGGGTGAGCACGATGCCGATCGCGCTGATGACGACCGTCAGGCTGTCGGTGGACACGGATGCTCTCCTCGGGTGCGGTGTGTCTTCGACGATACGTCGCCGCGGGTGTGGCGACTCCCGGAATCCCGGCATCTGTGAGGAAGGGGAGAGAGGCGCGGATGGGGGAGGAGGAGCGCCTCAGCCGGTCGCCGACACGCGCCGTCCGGAGCGCGACGTCACGAGCATCAGGACCGGGACGACAGCGCACAGCGCGGCCGAGACGACGAAGGTCGCAGGAGCCGCCGGATCCCGACCGATGAGCAGGATCACCGTGGGCACGAAGGTGCCGCCCACCGCGCCGCAGGCGACCAGGGCCCCGGTCACGGCGGCGCTCCGTGCGGGGTCGAGGCGGTCGAGGGCGAGGCCGAGGATCAGGCCGTAGCTCGGCGCGAGCAGCACGACCACCGCCGCCAGGGCCACGAGCGCTCCCACCGGCTGAGGGCCCACGAGCGCGCCGGCCACGCCCATCAGCACGGCCGCGCCC
>NZ_SSDM01000025.1:0-8865 GCF_004794375.1 Microbacterium sp. K35
CCGGCGCCGTGCGCCCACGCGCGGGTGCGCTCCCCGCGAGGCTCAGGGCGCCATCGCGTGCCCGGTGCCGTGCGTTCTCCCTCGCGGGGCGAGGGTGCCATCGCGCGCCGGTGCGCGGCGATCGATCCGAGGATGCGGCGGGCGTGAGCCCCGGGTGGGATCAGCCGTCGAGGGCCTCGCGGATCACGGCGGCGGAGCGTTGCAGGCGGGCGGCGATGTCGGCGTCGTCGAGGTCGGTCGCCACGTGGACGACGGCGATCGCGCACGGGCGCTGCCCGCGCAGCACCAGCGGCACGGCGACGGCCTGCACGGTGGGGATGACCTCGTCGTGGCTCGTGGCGTACCCGCGCTCCGCGGCGGCCTCGACCTCGCTTCGCAGCGCGGGGGAGATGCCGTCCGGCCGCTCGGTGACCGGGAGCTGCGCCAGGATCGCCTTGCCGGGGGCGCCCACCGTCACCGGGTGCCGGGCGCCGGGGCGCTGAGCGACGCTGGCCACCGCGTGCCGCGGCTCGACGCTCGCGAGGGTGATGCAGTCGGTGCCGTCGAGCACCGCGAGGAAGCACGTCATGCCGAGCTCGTTGGCGATCGCGGTGAGCTCGGGCAGCGCCTCGGCCTGCAGGTCGTGCGCCACGCCGGCGGCGAGGGCGGCCATGCGGGCGCCGAGGCTGACGGCGCCCGCCGCGTCGCGGTTGACGAGCCCGTGGTCCTCCAGGGTGCGCAGGAGGCGGTAGGCGATCGAGCGGTGCACGTCGAGCCGCGCGGCGATCTCGTCGATCGTGAGCGCATGGCGTGCGTCGGACAGCACCTCCAGGATGCGGATCCCGCGGCTGAGCGTCTGCGAGGCGGGCGCGGCGGTCGGGCTCTCGGGCATGCGGCTCCTTGCGGCGCGCGCGGCGCCGGTTTAGGCTGTGTTCAATAGTAGAACGGTGTGTTCGAATATAGAACACGCTCGTCTCGGACGCAAGACCCCGCAGCACCCGACAGCGACACCCGACAGCGACGTCCGGAAGGAATCGACGACGATGCAGTTCCACCACCACGGCTACGTGTCCGGAGACCCCCGCGTGCAGGACGCCGCGGGGATCGGCACCGACCGCCCCGCCGACCTCCCCGACGAGATCGACGTGCTCATCGTCGGGTCCGGCCCCGCCGGCATGCTCCTCGCGGCACAGATGTCGCAGTACCCCGACGTCTCCACGCGCCTCATCGAGAAGCGCGAGGGGCGACTCGTGCTCGGCCAGGCCGACGGCATCCAGCCGCGCAGCGTCGAGACCTTCCAGGCGTTCGGGTTCGCGGAGCGCATCATCGCCGAGGCCTACAACATCGGCTGGATGAACTTCTGGGGTCCCGACCCCGAGCACCGCGATCGCATCGTGCGCACCTCCCGCACCGCCGACTACGCCTACGACATCTGCGAGTTCCCGCACCTGATCGTCAACCAGGCGCGCGTGCTCGACTACTTCGCCGAGGCCGCGGCGAACGGGCCGGGCCGCATCACGCCCGACTACGGCGTGGAGTTCACGGGGCTCACCGTGCACGACGAGGGCGAGTACCCCGTCGAGGTCGGGATCCGCTACGTCGCGGGTGACCGCGCCGGCGAGGAGCGCACGATCCGCGCGAAGTACGTCGCCGGCTGCGACGGCGCCCGCAGCGGTGTGCGCCAGGCGATCGGCCGCACGCACGTCGGCGCCAGCGCCGCCCACGCCTGGGGCGTCATGGACGTGCTGGTCAACACCGACTTCCCGGACTGGCGCACCAAGTGCGCCATCAACTCGGCCGCGGGCAACATCCTCCACATCCCGCGCGAGGGCGGCTACCTCAGCCGGATGTACATCGATCTGGGAGAGGTCGCCGCCGACGACGACCACCGCGTGCGCCAGACGCCCATCGAGGAGATCATCCGCAGGGCGAACGAGATCCTGCACCCCTACACGCTCGACGTGCGCGAGGTCGCCTGGCACAGCGTCTACGAGGTCGGGCACCGCGTGACCGACGGCTTCGACGACGTGGACGAGGGCGAGTCGCGGACGCCGCACGTGTTCCTCACCGGCGACGCCTGCCACACGCACAGCGCCAAGGCCGGCCAGGGCATGAACGTCTCGATGCAGGACGGCTTCAACCTCGGCTGGAAGCTCGGCTCCGTGCTCACCGGCCGCGCGCCCGAGTCCCTGCTCGCCACGTACGGCGCCGAGCGGCGGCCCGTCGCGCAGCAGCTGATCGACTTCGACCGCGAGTGGTCGAGCCTCATGGCGCGCAAGCCCGAGGAGATCTCCGACCCGAACGACCTGGCCACGTACTACCTCGCGACGGCCGAGTTCCCCTCCGGGTTCATGACGCAGTACACGGGCTCCATGATCACGGGCACCGATGCGCACCAGGAGCTCGCGGTCGGGTATCCGCTGGGCAAGCGCTTCAAGTCCGCCGAGGTCGTGCGGGTCGGGGACGGCAACGTCGTGCACCTCGGACACCACGCGAAGGCCGACGGCCGGTGGCGCGTCTACGCGTTCGGCGACCGGACCGGCGAGGCGCTCACGGCCTGGGCCGAGGCCGCGGCACCCGTGTTCGCGCGGTTCACCCCGGCCGACGGCGACGAGGACGCGGTGTTCGACGTGAAGGCCGTGTACCCGCAGCCGTTCGAGGAGGTCGAGGTGACCTCGGCCCCCGCGCTGTTCCAGCCGAAGACGGGTCCCCTCGGGCTCACCGACTGGGAGAAGGTGTACGCCGCCGGTCCCAGCAAGTGGTGCGCGACGGACATCTTCGAGGCGCGCGAGTTGTCCCGCGACGGCGTCGTGGTCGTGGTGCGCCCCGACCAGTACGTGGCCGCGATCTTCCCGCTCGACGGGGTGGCGGAGCTCGAGGGCTTCCTGGAGGGTGCCTTCCTCCCCGCGCGCTGAGGTCCGCCGCATGACACGTGTCATGTCGAGGAGATGACACCGGGCTCCGGCGCCGCGGCCGGGCGGACGCGAGGCTGGAGGCATGAACGACACCTCTGCGGGCGCGACGGCGATGCGGGTCGCCTCTCGCCCGGCACCCGGACCCGACACCGAACCCGCGGCCGCTCCCGCGGACGCCCCGATCGTGCTGGAGCTGCGCGACGTGCGCCGACACTACGGCTCGGGAGACCGCCGCGTGCAGGCCGTCGACGGCGTGGACCTGTCGATCCGCCGCGGAGAGGTCGTCGCACTGCTCGGGCCCAACGGCGCGGGCAAGACCACGACGCTCGACATGCTGCTCGGCCTCACGGCCCCGAGCAGCGGGACGGTGCAGGTCCTCGGCATGACCCCGGAGCGGGCGACCGCGAGCGGAGCGATCGGCGCGGTGCTGCAGACCGGCGGGCTGCTGGGCGACCTCACCGTCGGCGAGACCGTGCGCCTCATCGCCTCGCTGCACGGCGGAGAGGCGATCGCGCGGGTGGGCGACGTGATGGCCAGGGCCGACCTCACGCGCCTCGCGCGCCGCCGGGTCGCGAAGTGCTCGGGGGGAGAGCAGCAACGCGTGAAGTTCGCCCTCGCGATGGTGTCCGACCCGGACATCCTCGTGCTGGACGAGCCGACCGCGGGGATGGACGTCACCGCGCGCCGGCACTTCTGGGACGTGATGCGTGCCGACGCGGACGCCGGGCGCACGATCGTGTTCGCCACGCACTACCTGGAGGAGGCGGAGCAGTTCGCCCGCCGCACCGTCGTGATGCACCGGGGCACCGTCGTCGCCGACGCCCCCACCGCCCTGCTGCGCGCGAGCCTGGGGGAGCGCACGGTCGCCGCGACCGTCGCGCCGGGGACCGCGGAGGCGCTCCTCGCCGCGGTGGCCGCCGCCGAGGGCGTGACCGGGGTGCGCCAGGACGGGGACCGCCTCAGCCTGCGCGCGACCGACTCCGACGCGGCCGCCCGGATCCTGCTCGACGGCGGTGCGCACGACCTGGAGATCGCCGCGCCCACGCTCGAGACCGCCTTCACCGCTCTCACGGAGGACTGACCATGCTCGTCTCACCCACCATGCTGCGCATCGAAGGCGTCCGCCAGCTGCGCAACCCGTACACCCTCGCGTTCACCCTGGCGATGCCCGTCGCCATGTATCTGCTCTTCGGGGCGGGCATGGGCTACGGCACCCTGTCCGCGGGGAACGGCAACGTCTCCTTCTACGTCATGACGTCGATGGCCGCCTACGGCACGGCGGTCGCGATGAGCTCGCTCACGTCTCTCGCCGCCACCGAGGCCAAGCAGGGGTGGGGGCGCCAGCTGGCGATGACCCCGCTCACCACGGCGGGGTACGCGCTCACGAAGCTGCTGACCGCGGTGTCGTTCGCGGCTCTGGCCCTCGTGGCCGTGTTCGTCGCCGGCATGCTCACCGGCGCAGAGGTCGAGGACGGGTGGCGCTGGGCCGCGACCGCCGGCATCATCCTCGGCATCGGCCTCATGTACGGGCTCTTCGGTCTCGGTGTCGGCCTGTTCTTCAGCTCCGACTCGGCCGCCGCCCTCGCGTCCATCTCGATGACGTTCTTCGCGTTCTTCGGCAACGTGTTCATGCCGCTCGACGGGGTGATGCTCGACATCGCCCGCTTCACACCGCTGTACGGCTTCGTCGCGCTGAGCCGCTGGCCGCTCACCGAGGGCGTGCTGACGACCGGGCAGACCGACCCGCTGTGGATGCTCTTCCTCAACGTGGCCGTGTGGCTCGCGGTGTTCGCGGTGCTGGTCGCGATGGGCATGCGGCGCTCCCGGGCTCGCCAGTGACCCGCGCCGGCCGACAGTAGGTTGGACGGATGACGCAGCGCACGCAGCGGGAGCGCTCCGGCAGCTCCCGAGCCTCCCGCGACGCCCTCCGGTCCGGCGCGGCCGGAGCTCCGGTCGCGTCGCCGCCTCCCGGTGCCGCGGACCGCTCCGGGAAGGAGCCGTGGGCACGGTTCGGATGGCTGATGGCCGTCATCTGGCTCGTGTTCCTGGTGTACCCGGTGATCGCCCTGCTGCACTCGACCGCACCGCTCGGGTGGGTCGTCACCGGCTGGGTGGCGCTCGTCGCCTTCATCGTCCTGTACGTCACGGGGTTCCTGCACGGCATGCGCGGCGGCGGAGGGCTCGGGCGGCCCCCGACGCCGCGCCAGTGGATCACCTTCGCGCTGCTCATCGCGTGCGCACTCGTGACGGTGCCGGCGGTCGGCGGTTCGGCGCTGAGCTTCCTTCCGTTCATCATGTCGTTCGCGTCGTACGGCCTCACCCGGCTGTGGCACTGGATCGCGACCGTGGCGGCGGTCGTGGTCGCCGCGGGGTGCGTGCTGCTCATCCCCGGCAACCTGACGTACGCGTCGGTCCTGGCGATCGTGGCGCTGCTCGGGGTCGTCAACACGGTGTCGACCTGGCTGATCCTGCGCTCTGCCGAGGCGGAGCGCCTCGGACTGGAGCTGGCGACGAGCGAGGGGCGCGAGGCGGTCGCACGCGACGTGCACGACCTCATCGGCCACTCGCTGACCGTCGTCGGCCTCAAGGCCCAGCTCGCGCGACGCCTGATGGACACGGACCCCGAGCGGGCGCGGGCCGAGCTCGCCGACATCGAGCGCCTGACCGCGGAAGCCATCGCGGGCGTGCGGCAGACCGTCTCGGGGGCGCGTGCGACCACGCTGATCGAGCAGCTCGCCGCGACGGGGGACTCCCTGCGCGCGGCCGACATCCGGCTCGAGACCACGGGCGGGCCCGAGGCGCTCTCGCCCGCGCAGGCCATCACCGCGAGCTGGATCCTGCGCGAGGCGACCACGAACGTCCTGCGTCACGCGCGAGCCGACACGGTTCGGGTGCTGCTCGCGCCGGGGCGGGTGGTCGTGGAGGACGACGGCATCGGTTGCGCCTCCCGCGCCGTCGACGGCAACGGCGTCCGCGGGATGCGCGAGCGCGCCGCGGCCGCGGGAGCGTCGTTCTCGATCGGACCCGCGGGGGCGTCGGGCACGCGGGTGGAGGTGACGTGGTGAACGCGGACACGGGAGCGGGCGACAGCATCCGGCTGCTGATCGCGGACGATCAGGCTCTCGTGCGCGGCGCGCTCGCGGCCCTTCTCGACCTGGAGGCCGACCTGACCGTGAGCGGCATGGCGTCGGACGGAGCGGAGGCGGTGCGGCTGGCGGCCGAGGTGCGTCCCGACGTGTGCCTGATGGACATCCAGATGCCGGGCGTGGACGGGGTCGAGGCGACGCGGCGGATTCGTGAGGTCAGCCCGGGCACGCGGGTGCTCGTGGTGACCACGTTCGCCAGGCCAGGCTACCTGCGGTCGGCCCTCGACGCGGGCGCGAGCGGCTTCATCGTGAAGGACACTCCCGCGGAGGATCTCGCCGAGGCCGTGCGCCGCGTGCACTCCGGGCTGCGGGTGCTCGACCCCGCGCTCGCCGAGGAGAGCCTTTTCGACGGGGCGAATCCACTCAGCGACAGGGAGCGACAGGTGCTGCGGCTCGCCGCGGACGGCCGATCCGCCGCCGCCATCGCCGCGGAGGTCTTCCTGTCGGCGGGCACGGTGCGCAACCATCTGTCGGCTGCGATCGGCAAGACCGGTGCGGTCAACCGGGCGCAGGCGGTGCGCATCGCCTCGGACAAGGGCTGGATCTGACGCGGACCCTGCCGCGGCGGTGGCGGGTGTCGGTGCCCCGGCGTACCGTGAGCCGCGACGGGCGAGGGAGCCCGGACAGGATGGAGTGCGTGATGGAGTGGAAGATCGAGCTCATCTTCGTGCCCGTGTCGGACGTCGACCGGTCGAAGGAGTTCTACGAGAGGGTCGGCTTCCACGCCGACGGGGACCACACGCCGACGGAGGGGCTGCGGTTCGTGCAGATGACGCCGCCCGGGTCGGCCTGTTCGATCGCGTTCGGCACGGGCCTCGGCGTCGCGCTGGAGCCCGGGCAGCAGAACTCGATCCAGGTGGTCGTGCCGGATGCCGACGAGGCGCTGGCTCATCTGCGCGGCCTCGGCGTCGAGGCGCGCGGGGTGCAGGAGCTCGACTGGGGGCGGTTCGTGTCGTTCGACGACCCCGACGGCAACACCTGGACCCTGCAGGAGCTCCCGGACTACAGCGCGCAGGGCTGAGGGACACGCGCGTCTCGGTGCGTGCACGGGATCGCGTCGCGGGTACGGGACGCCCGCGCGGCCGACCCGTGCGCTCGACAGCACGTCGAGCGCTCGAAGCGCGCCGGGCGGGGAGAGGGCGTCACCCGATCCGCACCGCGCCGCCGGAGACGAGGATGCCGCCCGTCGCGGGCACGGCCACGCGCAGTTCGCTGGGGCGTCCGACATGGGCGCCCTGGCGGATGCGCACGCTGTCGCCGGGGAAGCCCTGGGCGCGCAGGTACGCGCCGACCGAGGCCGCCGCGGAACCCGTCGCCGGATCTTCCGTGATGCGCCCGACCGGGAACAGGTTGCGGGCCTCGATGTCGGCCGGATCCTCGGCGTGCAGCACGGTCACCGTGCCGAGCCAGCCCTGCTCGCGCATGAGGGCGGCGACCGCGGCCGGGGCGAAGCGGAACTGGTGGAACAACTCACGGTCGGCGACGAAGACGATCGGGTGCCAGTTGCCCGCGAACGCCTCCCGCACGGGGAAGCGGGGGTCGACGTCGTCCGCGGTCATCCCGAGCAGTCCGAGCAGCCGGTCGCGCACCGCCGGGTCGAGGTCGCGCACCTGCGGCTCGACGCTCGTGAACGACACCGTCACCTGCCCGTCCGCGTCGGCGAACGACTCCATCGTCACGGCACCGGCGGCCGTCTCGAACACCACCGTGCCCGGGCCGTCGCGCTCCGCCAGCGCCACCGCCGTCGCCACCGTCGCGTGACCGCAGAAGGGGACCTCCGCGGCCGGCGACCAGTACCGCACCCGCAGCCGCGCCCCGTCATCGGAGGCGCCGGTCACGAACGCGGTCTCGGAGTACCCGACGTCGGCCGCGATCCGCTGCATCTCCGCATCGTCGAGGCCTCCGGCGTCGAGCACCACCCCCGCGGGGTTGCCGCCGTCCGGCGTCGCCGCGAACGCGCTGAAGCGGA
This sequence comes from Microbacterium sp. K35, assembly GCF_004794375.1. Classification (NCBI taxonomy): domain Bacteria; kingdom Bacillati; phylum Actinomycetota; class Actinomycetes; order Micrococcales; family Microbacteriaceae; genus Microbacterium; species Microbacterium sp. K35. The sequence continues at coordinate 8,010 of NZ_SSDM01000025.1, forward strand.
GGATCTCGGGGACATCCGTCATGGGGCGAGCCTAGCGGCGGGCCCGGTCAGGAGTTCACGCGGATGATCTCCTGCTGATACGGGGCGATCACGTCGCCGGAGATGCGCAGGTCGACGACGAGGAAGCGGCGCGTCGCCGGATCCTCGGCGGTCCACGCGGCGAGCCGGTCGAGGTCGGCCAGCGTGCGCACCACGAGCCCCTCCGCCCCGACCGCGGCACCGAACGCCGCGAAGTCGACCTCGGGGATGCGCATCGGCGCCTCGGCGAGTCCCTTCAGGCCGTAGAGGTTGACCTCGGCGCCGTAGGCCGCGTCGTTCCACACGACCGCCAGCCCGCGGCCACCCGCGGCGCGGACGGCCGACTCCAGGTCGGCGATCGCCATCAGCCCGCCACCGTCGCCCGAGGTCAGCACGATCGTCGAGTCCCGGCGGGCCAGGGCGGCGCCCACCACGCTCGGCCAGCCCTGACCGATCGACTGGAACGCCGTGCCGACCATCATCATGCGGTCGGGCGCCGCGACCGGCCAGTACATGTTCGCCCAGCCGATGAAGTGCCCGCCGTCCGACACCACCACGCGGTCCTGCGGCAGCAGCTCGGCGATGCGGCGCGCGGCCGAGCGGGGGTCGAGGCGTCCGTCTGGCGCGAGCTCGTCACCGGCGTCGTACGTGCGCGCGGCTGCGACATCGACGCTCTCGCGCCACGGACGGGTCGGCGTCGCGTGCTCCACCGCGGAGCCGGTGCCGGAGCGCCGGCTCTCGTCGCCGAGGTCGTCCCCGGCGGTCGGGGGAGTGGCGCCGGTGAGCCGTGTCACGAGCGCCTCGGCGGCGAGCCGCGCGTCGGCCCGCACGAACCCGC
>NZ_SSDM01000257.1:0-10509 GCF_004794375.1 Microbacterium sp. K35
CGACGTGCCGGCGTGCACCACCGGGATGCGCCCCTGCGGCGGCCGTGCGACGTTGAGCGGTCCCGTCACGCGCACGTGCGCGCCCTGCAGGTTCGCGGCGCGCAGCCGGTCGGCGTCGATCAGCACCCCGCGTTCGGCGTCGGCGATCCAGGCGTCGGCGTCCCACGAGTCCCAGAGCCGGCGCAGCGCCGTGACGAACTCCTCGGCCCGGTCGTAGCGGGTCTCGTTGTCGGCGTGCGCCTCGCGTCCGTGGTTGCCCGCCGCGCGCGGCTCGGCCCCGGTGACCAGGTTCACCCCGGCGCGTCCGCCCGAGAGCACGTCGAGCGACGCCAGCGACCGCGCGGTCGTGTACGGATCCGCGTAGGTGCTGTTGACGGTCGCGATGAGCCCGATGCGCGAGGTGAGGCCGGCCAGGAACAGCACGGCGCTGACCGGGTCGATGCGCGCGAGCAGGTACGGGTCGCGGAACTCCAGGTCGGGGCCCGTCGCGAGCCAGTCGCCGAAGAACAGGTAGTCGAGCCCGGCCTCCTCGCCCGCCGCGGCGATGCGCCGCAGGACCTCGGCGTCGCGTGCGGGGTCGCGGTGTGCTCCGGGGTGACGCCAGCCGGACGGGTAGGCACCGAGCGTGCGCACCATGGCGCCGATCACGAGGGGTTCGGTCATGCCGTCACGCTAGGAGCGCGGGACGGCGGCGACCACGGCGCGGAAGCCGGGGGTCACGCGACGTCACACGGCGACATGTCCACCCCACCCTCTACGCTGAGAGGATGACTGGTCTTCGTTGGGGAATCCTCGCGACCGGCGGCATCGCCGGCGCCTTCGCTTCCGACCTGCGCACGGCGGGCCTCGACCTGGTCGCGGTCGGCTCGCGCTCGCAGGAGTCCGCCGACGCGTTCGCCGCGCGGTTCGACATCCCGCACGCGCACGCCTCGTACGAGGCGCTCGTGGCAGATCCCGACGTCGACATCATCTACGTCTCCACACCCCATCCGATGCACCACGAGAACGCCCGGCTCGCCCTGGAGCACGGCAAGCACGTGCTGGTCGAGAAGGCGTTCACGCTGAACCAGGCCGAGGCCGCCGACCTGCAGGCGCTCGCCGCCGAGCGCGGCCTGCTGGTCACCGAGGCCATGTGGACCAGGTATCTGCCGCACATGGTGCGCATCCGCGAGCTGATCGCCGAGGGGGCGCTGGGCGAGATCCGCACCGTGAGCGCCGACCACACGCAGCTCCTGCCGACCGACCCGGCGCACCGCCTGAACGCGCTGGAGCTGGGCGGCGGCGCGCTGCTCGACCTCGGCATCTACCCGATCTCGTTCATCTGGGACATCCTGGGTGCCCCCACCAGCATCCGCGCGGTGGGCCGCCTGGTCGAGACGGGCGCCGACTCCGAGGTCGCCACGGTCATGACGCACGAGGGCGGCGCAGTGTCGACCAGCCTGTCGTCCTCGCGCGGCGCGGGCCCCAACGCGGCGAGCATCGTGGGCACCGCCGCCCGCATCGACATCGATCGCGTCTGGTACGCGCCCACCACGTTCCGTCTGGTGCTGGCCGACGGCACGGTCGCGGAGGAGTACGTGACCGACATCACCGGGCGCGGGATGCAGTTCGAGGCGATCGCGGCGGAGCGTCTCGTGGCCGAGGGGAACCTCGCCGGCGACATCCTCCCGATCGCCGAGAGCGTCGCGATCATGGGGGCGCTCGACGAGATCCGCGCCCAGATCGGCGTCCGCTACCCCGGCGAGGAGGACCACCGTGGCTGAGACCCCCGACGCCCGTGTCGCGGTCTACCTCGACTTCGACAACATCGTCATCTCCTGGTACGACCGCGTCCACGGCCGCAACTCGTACGGCAAGGACCGCCAGCGCATCACCGAGAACCCCAACGACCCCGAGGTCGCCGAGCGGTTGAACAGGGCGATGATCGAGGTCGGCGCCATCATCGACTACGCCGCCTCGTTCGGTACCCTCGTGCTCACCAGGGCCTACGCCGACTGGTCGTCGCCCGTGAACGCCGAGTACCGCTCGCAGCTCGTGGCCCGTGCGGTCGACCTGGTGCAGCTGTTCCCGGCCGCCGCGTACGCCAAGAACGGCGCCGACATCCGGCTCGCGGTCGACGCGGTGGAGGACATGTTCCGCCTGCCCGACCTCACCCACGTGGTGATCGTGGCGGGCGACAGCGACTACGTGCCGCTCGCGCAGCGCTGCAAGCGCCTCGGCCGCTACGTGATCGGGGTCGGCGTGGCCGGCTCCACCGCGAAGTCGCTCGCCGCCGCGTGCGACGAGTTCGAGTCGTACGACTCGCTGCCCGGTGTCGCCCGCCCGGCGAAGAGCGTGAACCGCACGCCCGCGGAGGCCCCGGCGGAACTCGCGGCCCCACCGGCGGACACCGCAACCAAGCCGAAGGCGGCACCCAAGACGCGCGCGAAGGCCAAGGCCGCGAAGACCGAGGAGCCCAAGGTCGAGGAGAAGATCGACGACCAGGGCGAGGCCACGCGTCTGCTGGAGCGGGCGCTGCGCCTCGGGCACGACAAGGCCGATGCCGACGAGTGGCTGCACAGCTCAGCGGTCAAGACGCACATGCGCCGCATGGACCCGTCCTTCAGCGAGAAGGCGCTCGGCTACCGGTCGTTCTCCGACTTCCTGAAGTCGCGCGACGACATCGCCGAGCTCGAGGAGACGGGGCACGAGCGCCTCGTCCGCCTGCGCGAGCCCTGATCCCCCCGCCTGCGCGAGCCCTGATCCACCCGCCTGCGCGGGGCCTGGCCCATCCGCCTGCGCGGGGCCTGGCCCATCCAGGCCGAGGTCCGGCCCCTACTGGTTGCTGAAGGCGGCGTCGAACGCGGCCTCGGGCGGCGGCCACAGCAGCGACCGCACGAAGCCGAGCGCTTCGGGGGCGCCGTGGAGCCGGTCCATGCCGGCGTCCTCCCACTCGATCGAGATCGGGCCGTCGTAGCCGATCGCGTCGAGTGCCCGGAAGGCGTCCTCCCACGGCACGTCACCGTGACCGGTCGACACGAAGTCCCAGCCGCGCCGCGGGTCGCCCCACGGCAGGTGCGACCCGAGCACGCCCGCCCGGCCGTTGTGCGGACGCATCCGGGTGTCTTTGCAGTCCACGTGGTAGATGCGGTCGGCGAAGTCGACGATGAACCCGACCGGGTCGATGTTCTGCCACATCATGTGCGAGGGGTCCCAGTTGAACCCGAACGCCTCGCGGTGGTCGATCGCGTCGAGCGCACGCACGCTCGACCAGTAGTCGTAGGCGATCTCGCCCGGGTGCACCTCGTGCGCGAACCGCACGCCCTCGCCGTCGAACACGTCGAGGATCGGGTTCCAGCGATCGGCGAAGTCTTGGAACCCCTGCTCGATCACGGCGGCGGGCACGGGCGGGAACATCGCCACGTAGGGCCAGATCGACGAGCCGGTGAAGCCCACGACCGTGTCGACCCCGAGCTTGCGGGCGACCCGGGCGGCGCGCGTCATGTCCTCGGCCGCTCGCTGCCGCACCCCTTCGGCCTCGCCGTCGCCCCACACGTACGGGCGCAGGATGCTCTGATGGCGAAAGTCGATCGGGGCGTCGCACACGGCCTGGCCCGCCAGGTGGTTCGAGATCGCGAAGAGCCGCAGGCCGTGTCGGTCGAGGATCTCGCGGCGCGAGGCGAGGTAGGCGTCGTCCTCGTCGGCGCGGCGCAGGTCGAGGTGGTCCCCCGATGCCGCGACCTCCAGCCCGTCGTAGCCCCACTCGGCGGCGAGCCGGGCCACCTCCTCGAACGGCAGGTCGGCCCACTGGCCGGTGAACAGGGTGACCGGACGAGTGCTCATGGATCCTCCTTGGTCGCGGGTACGGGGTACGGGGGTCGGGCGGGCGGGGTCGCGGGGTCAGGCACCCAGGGCGCGCAGATGGGCGATGCTGCGCGCGGCGAGCTCGTCCTGGCTCGCGGCGAGCGGGCGCCACACCGACGCCGCGACCGCGATCGTCGCGTTCTCGCCGGTGAAGCTCTCCAGCCCGAGCACCCCGCGGTAGCCCGCGTCGTCGAGCGCCGCGAGGATGCCCGGCCAGTCGGTGTGGTCGTCGCCCACCGCCCCGCGGTCGCTGCCGCACACCTGCACGTGGGCGATCGCGGATCCCGCGGCCCTGATCGCGTCGGCCGGCCGCTTCTCCTCGATGTTGAGGTGGTACGTGTCGAGGGCGAGCCCCACGCCCGCGCCCAGCAGCGGCTCGAGCGCGTCGAGGCTCTGCGCGACCGTGTTGAGCACGCTCGTCTCATACCGGTTGAGGGGTTCGACGGCGAGGATGAGCCCGGCGGCCGCCGCCTCGTCCGCCAGGGGCGCCAGGTTCTCCCGCAGCTCCGCCACGACCGCGGTGCGCTCCCCCGCGTCCATCCGCCAGGTCGCTCCGGTGGGCGCGTAGAACGGACCGGCCACGACCGGGGAACGGAGGATCGCGGCCGCGTCGAGGCAGGCGCGCAGGTACTCCTGCGTCGCCGGCACGTCGCCCGCGCGTGCCACGAGCGACCGCCCCTGCCCCATCGCGCCGACCAGGACCGCGCCCATCCCGAGGCCGTCCAGCACGGCACGCGCCCGCACGGGGTCCCAGTCGCCGGGGTTCTCCAGCGGCAGTTCCAGGGCGTCGTAACCCATCCGTGCGGCGGTGTGCGCGAGCGGCTCCAGCGTCTCGTCGGTGAGCGGAGACGTCCACACCCAGGTGTTGACGGCGATCGTGCGGGGCATCGTTGTCCTTCGATCAGGGAGTCGCTCCCACCCTCCCACCCCGGTGACACGGAGCGGAAGGGCGGGAGCGCAAGCGGTTACGGGATCTGCCGCTCCTGCCACACCGTCGGGTAGCCGGGGAGGTTCTCCCCGCCGAACTTGGCGTAGTGGCCGTCGGGCATGCCCTCGTTCGCCGCCAGGTAGTCGTCCAGCTCCGCCTCGGTGATGGGCTTCTGCGGCAGCACCCACTCCTTCGGCACCTCCTGGCCGGCGAAGATCATCTGCGCCGCGAGCAGCGGGGTGCGCCACTGGAAGTTCGAGTACACCGGGGCGAGGCCGGTGAGGCCCGTGTCCTTCCACTTGCGCAGGAAGCTCATCTCGTCCTCACCGGTCATGACCGGGTAGTCCGCGCCGGCGTCCTCGAACGCCTCGATGGCCGCGACGGCGCCGTCACCGGCGTCCATCCAGATGCCGTCGACGTCGCCCTTGGCGAGCTCGTCGCTGATGATGCTCTTGATCTCCGCCGGGTCGGCGCCCGTGAAGTAGTCCACGGCCTCGATGCCCGCCTCGTCGAACAGCTTCTCGGCACCGGCCCAGCGGTGCTCCAGCACGTCGACGCCGGGGAGGATGCGCAGGGCCACGACCTTGTCGCCCTCCTCCAGGTTGTCGATCAGGAACTCGGCCGTGTCGATGCCCCAGGCGAAGCCGCCGATGGGGTGGATGAAGGTGACGGGGCAGTCGGTGTTCACACCGCGGTCGAACACCACCACGGGCTTCCCGGTCTCGCACGCCCGGTCGACGGCGGGCGTCATGGCCGCCGTGCTGTTCGGCGAGATGAGGAACACGTCGCAGTTCCCCTCCGAGATGAAGTAGTCGATGTCGGCGATCTGCGTGTCATCGGAGTCCTGCGCGTCGCGCGTCTCCATCTCGCTGATCGCCCCGGCCTCCTGCAGCGCCTTGAGCTGCTCGTTCATGGTGATCCAGCCCGTCTGCCGCCACGGGTTGGAGATCGAGGCGTTCGCGAAGCAGGCCTTCTTGGCCCCGGCGCTGGCGAACTCGGACGTGTCGACCATCTCGGCGTTGATGTGCTGCAGGTAGGGCTCGTCGGCGGGACCCTGGGGTTCCACGCCGCGCTCCTCGTCCTGCTTGTCGAACAGCTCCTGGTCGAACCACTCGGTCGTCTCCGCCGCCTGCTCGGGGTTCTCCGACTCCGCCGGCGCCACGGACGGGTCGGTCGTGCACCCGGCGAGCGCGATGAGGCCGAAGAGGGCCACCCCGGCGGTGGCGATCTTCATCGATCGTCGCATTGCTAATCTCCTCTGGTTTCTGTGTGGATGGTGCGTGAGGTCGTGGCGGCCCCGTGGGTCACGGGCGCCGCGGGTTCGGGTGCCGCGGGCTCCGGCGCCGCGGGTTGGGGGCCGCGTGCGCGGCGGGCACGGAAGGCGACGGCGGAGTAGGCCACCGCAGCGATGATGATGACGCCCTGCACAGCGTCGCGCAGCGTGGACGGCACGCCCGCGATGTTGAGGAGCATGAACAGCGCCTCGAGCGTGAACGCCCCGGCGACCGCGCCCACGATCCAGCCCCGGCCACCGCCGAGCACGACGCCGCCGAGCACGACCGCCGTGATGGCGGTGAACTCGTAGCCGCGGCCGACCGACGGGTGCACGCCCGCATAGCCGACCAGCAGCACGGCCGACAGCGTGGCCGAGAGCGAGGAGATCACGAACGCGCGCGTGGTGACCCAGGCGCGGCGGGCACCGGCGTAGTCCACGGCCCTGGCGTTGTCGCCGATGGCGATGAGGGTCTTGCCGAGCGGCCGCTTCGTGAGGACGACGCCCAGCGCGAGCCCCACGATCAGCAGCAGCACCGCCCACGGGATGAAGTCCAGCAGCGGCACGTCGCGCAGGCCGCCACGTCCGATCTCGCGGAAGCTGTCGGCGGGGTTTCCGGTGGCCGCTCCCCCTGTCCACCACATCACCCCGCCGAGCAGCGCGAGCATCATGCCGAGCGTCACGATGAACGACGGCACCTTCAGCAGCGTCGTGATCAGGCCGTTCACGAGCCCGACGGCCACCGCGAAGACCACCATGAGCAGCAGCACCGGGATGGTGCGGGCGTCGTCCTGGCCCACCAGGTTGCCGGCGATGATGACCTGCGCCGTGATGAGCGAGCCCTGCGACAGGTCGAACTCGCCGGCGATGATCACGAAGTACTGCCCGATCGCGACGATGGCGATGGGTGCGACCCGCTGCAGGAACCGCATGAACTGCCCCGGCTCGGCGAAGCTCGGGTTGAGGATCGTGACCGCGACGAGCAGCACCACCAGCAGCAGGAACACGGCGCCGCGCGGGCTGACGAGGGTGCGCAGGGCCTTCATGAGCGCGTTCCTTCCGTCGTGGAGCCGGGACTGGGCGCGAGCTCCCGCGCCGCCGCCGCCATCTCGGCCTCCGCGGCTCTGGCCGCCGCATCGCCCCCGGTGCGCGTGCCCCCGGCGCCGAAGCGCGGGCGACGCCGCACGATCGCGCGACGGCTGTACACCGCGACCGCCGCGACGATGACCACGCCGCGCACCACGTCCTTCAGGAACGGGTTCACCTGCAGCACGCTCATCACGTTGTCGACCACCGCGAGGATCGCGACGCCGCCGATCGTGCCCCAGATGGAGCCGCGGCCGCCGAGGAGCAGCGTGCCGCCCAGCACGACCGCGGCGATCGAGAGCAGCGCATAGCCGCCCTGCTGCCCGACGGTCGGGCTGCCGACGCCGAGGCGGCTCGCGAGCAGCAGTCCGGCGAGCCCTGCGAACACGGAGCACAGCACGTGCGCCCAGATCAGCGGCATCCGCGTGCGCACGCCGCTGAGCCGTGCGATCTCCGGGTCGCCGCCGACGGCGTACAGGTGCGCGCCGGTGCGGGTGCGGTTCAGCAGCACCCAGACCACCACGGCGAGCACGATCATGATGATCGTCGACACCGGGACGGGCCCGACGCCGGTGGCGCCGATCAGCTGGAACGCCCAGGGGACGTTGCCCGCCGAGCCCTCGAAGTTCGTGTTGAGGATGCCCTGGAGGATCAGCCCCACGCCGAGCGTGGCGATGAAGCCGTTCACCTTGAGCACCGTCACGATCACGCCGTTGAGCAGCCCGATGCCCGCGCACACCAGCAGCGTGACGGCCACGGCGACCGGGATGTTGCCGGGGTTGCCGTTCATCAGGGTGGCCGCGAGCAGGCTCGATAGGCTGATGACGTAGGTGACGGAGAGGTCGAGCGACGCCCCGAGCACCACGAGCGTCTGCCCGATCGCGACCAGTCCGAGCACGCTCATGCCGGTCAGCACGTCGCGGATGTTGCCGGGGCTGAGGAAGTTGCGGCCGACGGTCGCGACGAGGATCGCCCCGACCACGAGGGTCAGCACGAGGATGCCGAGCACGATCACGGTGGAGTCGATGCGCAGCCGGGGGCGGGTGGCGGTGGTCATCGCTGGCCTCCCTCGGTCGAGGGGCGCGCATCCGCACCGGTCGCCGCGGCGAGGATCTCGTGCTCCGCGGAGCCCGCGGGCAGCTCGGCGACCAGCTCCCCGTCGTGCATCACCAGGATGCGGTCGCTCATGCCGATCACCTCCGGCAGCTCGCTCGAGACCATCAGCACGGCCGTGCCCTGCGCCGCGAGCTGGCGCATCAGCTCGTACACCGCGTACTTCGCGCCCACGTCGATGCCGCGTGTCGGCTCGTCGAACAGCACGATCTGCGGTCCGGTGAGCAGCCACTTCGCGAGCACGACCTTCTGCTGGTTGCCGCCGGAGAGGTACCGCACCTCCTGGTCGAGCCCGCGCGACGACACCTCCAGCGCGCTGAGCACGCCGGGCACCTCGCGGCGCGACGCGGCCGTGCGCCCGGCGAACACGCTGCGCACGACCAGCAGGGCGTTGTCGAGCACCGACTGGCTGAGCGCGAGGCCCTGCGCCTTGCGGTCCTCCGACACGAGCGCGAGCCCCGCACGGACGGCCGCCCGGGGGCCGGTGATGCGCACGGGGGCGCCGTCGATGCGCATCGTGCCACGCGTGAACGCCTGGATGCCGAACACGCCCTCCACGAGCTCCGTGCGTCCAGAGCCCTGGAGCCCGGCGACGCCGACGATCTCGCCGGCGCGCAGCGTGAGCGACACCCCGTCCACGTAGGCGTTGCCGCAGCCGTCGAGCTCGAGCCGCGGCTCCCCCACCGCGGTGCCCTCGAGCGCGTCGGGGAAGTACGACTGGATGGAGCGGCCGACCATGCGCCGCACGAGCTCGTCGGTCGTGAGCGCCGCGGTGTCGTCGGTGGACACGAGGGCGCCGTCCTTGAGGATGGTGATGCGGTCGCAGAGGTCGAAGATCTCCTTGAGCCGGTGCGACACGTAGAGCACCGCGACCCCGCGCGAGGTGAGCCGGCGGATGATGGCGTACAGCAGCTCGACCTCGCGGTCGCTGAGCGCCGCCGTCGGCTCGTCCATCGAGATGACCCGGGCGTCGAACGACAGGGCCTTCACGATCTCGACGATCTGCTGCTCGGCCACGGTGAGCGAGCCGACGCGGGCCTGCGGGTCGATGAACGACACTCCGAGGTCGTCGAGCAGTGCGCTCGTCTTCGCGTTCATGCCGCGCACGTCCACGAAGCCCGCCCGGCGCGGCTCGCGTCCGAGGTACACGTTCTGCGCGACCGTGCGCTCGGGCAGGAGCGTGAATTCCTGGAACACGGTCACGATGCCCGCGTCCATGGCCTGCCGCGGGTGCGCGTGGTGCACCTCTTCGCCGAGGTACGTCAGGGTGCCCTCGTCGGCGGGCTGCACTCCGGCGATGATCTTCATGAGCGTGGACTTTCCCGCACCGTTCTCGCCCACGAGGCCGTGCACCTCACCCGGTCGCACGTCCAGGTCGACGCCGTGCAGCACCTCCACGCCGAAGAACGACTTGCGGATGCCGCGCGCCGCGAGCACGGGCTGCGTCGTCGTGGCGGTCATGCCGTCACCTCCACCCATCGGCCGTCGTGCGCCGCCGAGTCGAGCACGGCTTCGGTGAGCACGGCGGAGCGGTGTCCGTCGGCGAAGGTCGGGAGTCCGTCCGGTCGGGCCCCGCCGATCGCGGCGTACACGTCGGCGACGAAGCCGTTGAACGCGTCCTGGTAGCCCATCGCATGCCCCGCTGGCACCCGCTGCAGCCGGGCCGCATCGGCGCCGGCGGTCGCGGGGTCGCGCAGCAGCAGCCGGGACTCCTCGCGCATCCCGACCCAGAGCTCCTCCGGGCGCTCCTGCTCGAAGCGCAGGCTCTGCCGCGAGCCGTGCAGCTCCAGGGTGAGGGCGTTCTTCCGCCCCGGTGCCATCTGCGAGATGAGCAGCGTGCCGAGCGCGCCGGAGCCGGTCTCGACGAGCACGGCGACGAGGTCCTCGGTGTCGACGGCGTGCCCGCCGCGCTCCGCGTAGACGCGGCGGCTGCGGGCGCTGAGGGCACGGATGCGCTCTCCCGTGACGAACTCGATCAGGTCGCACAGGTGCGAGCCGATGTCGGCGAAGGCGCGCGAGGCGCCGCCTGCCTCAGACCTCACGCGCCAGTCGTCGTCGCCGGGCAGCAGCATCCAGTCCTGGAGGTAGGAGCAGTCGAGGGTGAGCAGGTCTCCCGCCTCTCCCCTGGCGATGCGGGCCCTGGCCTCGCGCACCATGGGGTGGTAGCGGTAGATGAAGGGGACGGCGCCGATGAGGCCGGCCGCGGCGGCCGCCTCCGCGAGCTCGCGGGCATCGTCCGCGGTGGTCGCGAGCGGCTTCTCGCAGA
>NZ_SSDM01000258.1:0-5247 GCF_004794375.1 Microbacterium sp. K35
CGATGCGGCGCAGGGGGTCGAGCGAGACCAGCGCGTCCTGCGCCACCAGGCCGATCCGCGCGCCGCGGAGCCGCCGCCAGGCGCGCTCGCCGAGGGCGGCGGCATCCGTCCCGTCGATCACGAGCCCCTCCGCGGTCACGGTCGCCGCACGCGGCGTGAGCCCGAGCAGAGCGCGGGCGGTGAGGGTCTTGCCCGCACCGGACTCCCCCACGATCGCGACGCACTCGCCGCGCTCGACCGACAGGGAGACGCCGTCTACGACCGCCGTGCCGTCGAACGCGATCCGCAGACCCCGCAGCTCGAGCGCCCTCATGCCGTCCTCCCGTCCGCCCTGGCCCGCAGGATCCGTCCGACGACCGTCGCGCACACGACCGAGAGCGTGATCGCGATGCCGGGGAAGACCGAGATCCACCACGCCTGTCCGAGCACGTTCCGGCCTCCGGCGAGCATCAGCCCCCACTCCGGGGTCGGCTCGGACGGCCCGAGGCCGAGGAAGCTGAGCCCGGCGGCGGCGAGGATGCTGGATCCGATGCCGATCGTCGCGAGCACGCTGAGCGAGCCCAGCACCCCGGGGGCGACGTGCCGGGTGAAGGCCCGCAGCGGCGGCACCCCGAGGATGCGCGCGGCCTCTACGTGCTCGGCCACGCGCAGCGTCCTGGTCTGCACCCGGGCCAGGCGCACGTACACCGGCACCGCGGCCAGGGTCACCGCGATCGCAATGTTCACCGGTCCCGGGCCCAGCACCGCGACCACCACGAGCGCCACCAGGAACTCGGGGAACGCCATCAGCACGTCGTTGACCCGCATCACGGTGAGGTCCACGCCCCGCGGCGCCATCCCCGCCACCGCGCCGACGAGCAGCCCGACGACGACCGCGATGCCGGTCGCGAGGAGCCCGATGCCCAGCGACCGCCCGGCCCCGTGCACCACGCGCGCGTACACGTCGCGTCCGCTCTGGTCGGTGCCGAACAGGTGCTCGGGGCTGGGCGGCAGCAGGGCCGAACGCACGTCGGTCTGCAGCGGGTCCTGCGGGGCGAGGAGGTCGGGCCACACCGCCGCGACCGCGATCACCGCGAGCACCGCGACCGCCGACCACAGCGCCGCCCGCTGACCGCGGCTCATCGGGCGCCTCCGGCCGCTGCGGCCCGCACCCGGGGGTCGATCAGCGGATGCACGAGCTCGACCACGAGGTTCACCGCCACGAACACGACGGCGCTCAGCAGGATGATGCCGGTGATGACGGGGAGGTCGCGGTCGCTGATCGCCGCGAGGGTCACGCGCCCCAGCCCCGGCCGCGCGAACACCGTCTCCACCAGCACCGCGCCGCCCAGCACCGAGCCCGTGAGGTAGGCGGCCAGCGTGATGCCCGAGGCCGCACCGTGACGGAGTCCGTGCCGCAGCGTGAACCACGACGGGCTCGCCCCCCGCGCGCGGACCGTCTCGGCGAACGGCATCCGCTCGGCCTGCACGAGCGCGTCGCGCAGCACCTGGCTCAGCAGGGCCGCCACCGGCAGCGCGAGCGTGACCGCGGGGAGCACGAGGGTCGCAGGGTTGCGGGCGCCCGACACCGGGAACCACCCCAGACCGAACGCGAAGACGCTCAGCAGCACGAGCCCGATCCAGAACACCGGCGAGGACAGCACGACCAGCTCGACCGCCGCGGCCACCGCGCGCGCCGTCCGTCCGCGCACCAGCACGGTCACGGCGAGCGCGAGCACCACGGCGATCGCCAGGGCCAGCGCGGACAGCTGCAGGGTCGCCCCGAGCTGTCGGCCGATCACCTCGGTCACCGGCAGCCGCAGCTGATACGACTCGCCCAGGTCGCCCCGGGCGAGCTGCCCGATGAACGACGCGTACTGCTCCAGGACGGGCCGGTCGAGCCCGAGCTCGGCGCGGATGCCGTCCTTCACCTCATCGCTCACCTGCGCCTGCGGGCCGAGCATCACCGAGACCGGGTCGCCGGGGATGAGCCGGAAGGCGAGGAACGCGAGGGTGGCGGCGCCCCACAGCACCACCACTACGGTCGCGAGGAGGCCGGCGATCCGCGGCAGGGCAGCCTTCACCGTTGCGTCCTGCTTCCCTCGTCCCGGCGGCTGAGCGGACTCAGCCGAGGGTCACATCGTAGAACAGCGGCCGGCCGTACAGGTCGTACTGCAGGCCGTTCACGCGCTCGCCGACCGCCGTGATCGCGGACGGGCTGTAGAGCGGCACGATCGCGGTGTACGTGGCGTTCCACTCCTGCAGCTGCGCGTACAGGGCGTTGCGGGTGTCCTGGTCGCTCGAGGAGACCGCCTGCTCCAGCAGCGCGTCGATCTGGGGGTCGGTGACCTGCGAGGCGTTCTGGAAGCCCTCGCTGTGCAGGTGGTTGCGCAGGAAGTCGGCGTCCACGCCCGAGAAGCCCCAGTCCGTGAGGTCGAACGTCTTCGGCTCGTACTGCGCGTTGTAGGCGCCCGGCTCCAGCACCTCGCGCTGCACCTCGAAGCCGATCGCCTTGAGGTCGGACTGGATGGCGTTCGCGAGCGCGGCCTGGTCGTCGGGCACCGGGGTCCACGCGATCCAGCGCACCGAGAGGCGCGCGCCGTCCTTCATGCGGATGCCGTCGGCGTCGCGCTCGGTCCACCCGGCCTCGTCGAGGAGCGCGTTCGCGGCGTCCTGGTCGTACGGCCAGGTGCCCTCCAGCGCCGCGTCGTACCCGGGCGTCGTCGAGCCGAGGATGCTCCACGCCCGCGGGAACTGGCCGAAGTAGATCTCCTCCACGGCGGCGTCGATGTCGATGCCCCGCGCGAACGCCTGGCGCACCTTCTCGTCGGCGAATACGCCGTACTTCTCGTTCAGGTACAGCGAGTAGGGCAGGCCGGGGTACTCGACCGAGTCGACCGTGACGCCGTCGCCGAGCTCCTCGACCAGGTTCGGCGGGATGTCGCTGGCGAGGTCGGCCTCGCTGCTGCGCACGACGCCGCTGCGCACGGCGGCCTCGGGCTGGATCTCCACGCGCAGCGTCTGGAACGACGGCGCCTTCTCCCCGTGCGGCCCCCAGGCGTAGTCGTCGTTGCGCGTGTACACGAGCTCCTGATCGGGCGTGTACTCGGTGAGCTCGAAGGGACCGGTGCCCACGGTGACGCCCGGGCCCCCGGCCTTCAGCTTCGCCGCGGACTCCTTCAGCACCGCGGGCGAGTAGAAGCCCAGCTGCGGCGTGCTGGCGGCCTGCAGGAACGGGGCGTACGGCTGCGTGAACGTGACCTTCACGGTGTGCTCGTCGACGACCTCCGTGCCTTCGTAGAAGTCGGCGCCCATCATGCTGGCCGCCTGCGCGGACTTGGTCTTCGGGTCGACGATGCGGTCGAAGTTCGCCTTCACGGCCTCGGCGTCGAACGGCTCGCCGTCGGTGAAGGTCACGTCGTCGCGAAGCGTGAAGGTGTACTCGGTGCTGTCGTCCGACACCTCCCACTCCGTCGCCAGCCACGGGCTGAAGCTGCCGTCCTCCTCCTGGAACACGAGCGAGTCGAGCACGGCGCGCTGCACCATGCCGGAGACGTCGAGCTGGCTGACCTGCGGATCCATGTGCCCTGCGGAGAGGTTCGCGCCCTCGATCGACCAGACGAGCTCATCGCCCACCTCGCCGTCGGCATCGGTGGAGGGACCGGCGCACGCGGCGAGCACCAGGGCGGTGACGGCGGCGAGCGCGGCGGCGGGCAGGAGACGACGCACGGGGGTGGCGGGCATGACGGTCCTCAGAACGATCGGGTGGGATGGATCCATCCTAGAACCGATTTTTGGACGGGGTCGATCTGTGACCACGGCCCTTGTGCGCCGGAGGTCAGAGTGCGGGGAGTACGAGGCGGTGGCGGTCGGCCGGGCCCGGCTGCTCCCCCTCCGACCGCGACTCCCCCGTCGACACGACCACGACCGACAGCCCCTGTATCCGCGGCTCGGGCAGCCCGATCATCCGCACCTCGACGCGCAGATCGGCCCGCACTCCCGCGATCCGCCAGCGCAGCTCGGCCTCGCTCCCGGCGGCGACCACACGCTCGGCGAACGGCGCCTGCTCCGGCACGAGTCCGCCGACCTCCTCGAGCTGGGCGCCCAGCCGCGCATCCCGCACATCCGCGGGCACGTCGGCCAGCACGTGATCCGCGAGGACGGGATACGCGGAGGCGGACCGGCCCTCACGGATCGCCGCATCGATGGCCTGCGCCGCCGCCAAAGTCTCCCGCCACGGTCGCACCACGGCCGACGGCGCCCCCGTGCCCGCGAGGAGCTCGTCCAGTGCGACGCCGGCCACGCGCCGCGCCGCGAAGTCATCCGAGTTGCCGAAGGCGACCACGCCGAGCCCGGTCGCGGCGTGCCACCGCATGTGCGACGAGAACCCGGGCAGCCCGCCCGAATGCTGCACGATCCGCCCGAACCGTCGATCCTCCTCGACGACCAGCCCGTAGCCGTAGCCGGCGGCGGCGAGCTCGTGTCCGGGGAACGCCCCGGGCGGCCCGGGGATGGGCGTGCGCGGCTGCTGCAGCTCCCTGCGTGACGCGGGTGAGAGCACCTCCGGCGCCACGGGCTCATCCGTGAACGCCGAGCCGAGGAACCACATCCACGTCGCGATGTCGTCCACCGTGCTGACCATGCTGCCGATGCACCCGAGCGCCCCCGCCCCCACGAACGGCTCGGGGCGGAAGGTCTCCCCGCCGTCGAACGTGCGGAAACCGTGCGCCCGCTCGTCGTCGGGGAACGCGTCGGGGGTGTGCGCGGTGCGGTGCAGCCCGAGCGGCTCCAGGAGCACTTCGCGCACCACGTCCTCCACCGCTCTCCCGGTCACGGCCTCGACCGCCCGCCCGAGCAGCGACTGCCCGAGGTTGGAGTACTGATACACGGTGCCGGGGACCGCGGCGAGCGGCAGCCCCGACGCGAACAGCGCCGCGAGCTCCTCCCGGCCGGCGCCGAGGTGACGGTCGACCCAGGCGTTGTCCTCTCCCAGCCCCGAGCGGTTCGACAGCAGCTGCTCCCCCGTCACCGTGCACTCCCGGCCGTCGTGGAGCAGTCGCACGCCCGGTACCGACGTGGTGATCGGCGCGTGCAGGTCGAGCAGTCCGCGGTCGCGCAGCACCAGGACCGTCGCCGCGAGGAAGCTCTTCGACATCGAGGCGATGCGGAACACGGTGTCGCGCGTGGTCGGGCGCCCGTCGCCGTGCGGGTGTCCGTGCACCGCGACCGCCCGCACCGTGCCCCGGTCGCACACCGCCGCGACGGCCG
>NZ_SSDM01000259.1:0-2570 GCF_004794375.1 Microbacterium sp. K35
CGCTCGACCGCTGGCGCACGGCCGTGCGCAGGGCGGCCGCCGCGGTGTCGCGAGCCGGGGTGCTGCGCGACGGCGAGATCGCCTCGATCAAGTTCGCCATGACCCGCGGGGATGAGCTCGACCACGCGGGACCCACCGGCTGGGTGCTCGGCTTCGCGGGCGCCGACCCCTCGGCCGTGCGCGCCGCGGGGGTCGCCGCGGTGGTGCTCGACCGCGGGTACCGGCACGACGTGATGCACACGGCGCCCTGGCTGCTGCAGGGCGCGAAGTCGCTCGCCTACGCGGTCAACCAGGCGGCGCTGCGGGAGGCCGCACGCCGCGGTGCGGACGACGTGGTGTTCGTCAGCGCAGACGGGTTCGTGCTGGAGGGCCCGCGGTCGACCCTGATCGCCCGCATCGACGACACCCTGGTCACCCCGCCGCCCGAGTTCGGCGTGCTGCCGGGCACCACCCAGGGGGATGTGTTCGCGGGGCTCGCCGACCGCCGCACCGCGATCGTGCCCGTGACGCGGGAGGATCTGCGGCGGGCGGATGCCCTGTGGCTGTGCTCCAGCACGCGCGGTGCAGTGCCGGTGCGCGCCCTCGACGGCGCGGCCCTGGCGATCGACCATGAGCTCACCGCGCGGATGAACGCGGTGCTGGATGCACGGGAGGACTGACATGACCGGCGACGGACGGACTCCGGACGGGGTGTTCGACGGGCACAACGACCTGGCCTGGGCGAGCAGGACGCTGCTCGGGTACCGGGTGGACGAGCTGGCCGGGCCGGTCGCGGCCACTCAGACCGACCTTCCGCGGCTGGATGCCGGGGGCGTGGCGGCCCAGTTCTGGTCGGTGTGGGTCGACCCGGTGCTGGAGGGTGCGGAGCAGGTGGTGGCGACGCTGGAGCAGATCGACTTCGTGCACCGGCTGGTGGACGCCCACCCCGATCGGCTCGCCTTCGCCCGGACCGCGGCGGACGTCAGGGCGGCGATGGCCGAGGGGCGCATCGCCTCGCTGATCGGCATCGAGGGCGGCGACCAGCTCGGCGGCTCGCTCGCGGTGCTGCGACAGTGCGCGCGGCTCGGTGCGCGCTACCTGACTCTGACGTGGTCGCGCACGATCGCCTGGGCGGATTCCGCGACCGACGAGGCGCGTCACGGTGGACTGACGGAGTTCGGGCGGGAGGTCGTGCGCGAGCTGAACCGCATCGGCGTGCTGGTCGACCTGTCCCACGTGGCGCCGAGCACGATGCGCGACGCGCTCGCGATCACCACGCGGCCCGTGATCGTGAGCCACTCCGGAGCGCTCGCGCTGTGCGACCACCCGCGCAACGTGCCGGACGACGTGCTCGCGGCCCTCGGTGCGCAGGGCGGCGTGGTGATGGTGCCGTTCGTGCCGACGTTCCTGTCGCAGGCCAGACGCGACTGGTGGGAGGCGGGCGGTGCGGGCGAGGCCCCGGCGGTCGGGGTGAGCGACGCGGCCGATCACCTCGACCACGTCCGGCGCGTCGCGGGTGCGCACGCGGTCGGTATCGGCGCGGACTACGACGGTTCCGACGCGATGCCCGACGGTCTCGGCGACGTCTCGTGCTACCCGGCTCTGTTCGCCGAGCTCCGGCGACGCGGCTGGTCGGAGGAGGACCTGGCCGCGGCCGCCCACGAGAACGTGCTGCGCGTGCTCGCCGCCTCCGACCCCGACCACGAGGCGTTCCTCGCCGGCCGCGCGGGGACTCCGGCCCCCGCGGCGCTGGTGCCCGCGGTCGACACCACCGCGCGAGAGGGGGCGGAATGAGCGCCCGTGTGCTCGTGGTCGTGAACTCCGCCAGCTCGGGCCCGCGACGTCTGGGTGCGTGGCTCACGGAGCGCGGCATCGACGTCCACCCGGTCGTGGGAGCGCAGGAGCCGCTGCCGACCTCGCTCGACGGCTACGGGGGGCTCGTGCTCCTCGGCGGGGGACTCATGCCCGACGACGACGACCGCGCGCCGTGGCTGGCGGCCGAGCGCGCGCTCGCCGCCGAGGCGATCGCCCGCGACTTTCCGACACTCGGCATCTGCCTCGGCGGACAGCTGCTCGCGCACGTGGCGGGGGGCGAGGTGCGCGCCAAGACCGGGCCGGTCGAACGCGGGGCCACGCCCATCCAGCCCACGGGCGCGGGGCGCGAGGACGCGGTGTTCGCCGCCCTCGGTGACGAGGCCCCCATGATCGAGAACCATCGGGACATGATCACGGCTCTCCCGCCCGCGGCCGTGCTGATGGCCTCCAGCGCGGCGGTGGAGAACCAGGCCTTCCGGCTCGGCGCGCACGTGCGCGGCGTGCAGTTCCACCCCGAGGCGTCCGCCGCCGACCTGGAGCGCTGGGACGACGCGGCGCTGCGTGGCGAGGGACGGTCGCTGCCGGCCCTGATCGCGGAGGCCGAACGCGTGCACGACCACAACACCGCCGCGAGCCGCGCGCTCATCGAGGCCTTCGCCGACGAGGTGCTTGCCGGGGTCTCGACATGACGTCCCCCGGGCCCCGCGGGCCGGCGGAGGCGACGGACGAGGGCGTCCTCCGGCTCGGGCTGGACGACGACGCGCGGCGCGGGGCCC
>NZ_SSDM01000260.1:0-29583 GCF_004794375.1 Microbacterium sp. K35
CTCCCTACGCCCGCCTCCTCCCTACGCGCGCTTCTTCCCCAGCGGCCGCTTCTTCCCTACGCCCGCCTCCTCCCTACGCCCGCCTCCTCCCTACGCCCGCCCCCTCCCTACGCCCGCCTCTTCCCCAGACCCGCCTCCTCCTCACGCCCACCTCCTCCCCCGCATGAACACCACACCTTCGGCGGTCGCGCCCGCTCGTCCGTCTTGCGCTCACCGACGACTCGCCACCAGCCCGCGACAGCCGGTCGGAGGCCCCCGCTCCCGACTCGGCAGCCCCGCTCATGGCCGTGCAGTCCCGTCTCCCCGTGCCTCGCCCCACAGCTTCCGGTGCGGAACGGCCCGATTCGGGCAGATGCTCTGCACTCACGGCTCGTGCAGCTGGCCCCTGATGTCCCTCGCCGCACCTGGGCACTCCGCCGACACCGTGCCGCCGCGTGCCACATGCCCTCCACTCCCCCACGCCATCGTCATCCGCACCGCACGCCCACCCCTCACGCAAGCAAGGCCCGCACGACATCCCCAGCTGAGCCCCGCGTCCCTCTCCGACCGACTCTCATGCTTCTCCCCACCCAGAGGACACCCCACACGACCCCCGCACCGCACCGCCACGTCCCCGACTCCATCGTCATCCGCGCCCTGCCCACTCCTTTCACCTGAGCAACCGCACGCGCGGAGTGCCCCGACCCTGCACGCCCGCACCACGTCGTCTCACCCGGCCGCCGCACCTCGCGCTCGTCCCTGCCCTCCCCACCCCCGGCCAGGGAACTGTGGACCCCCAGCTCATCGAAGCCCCAGTACACGGAGCCCTGTGGACATCAGCTCATCGAAGCCTCACCACACGGGTCACTGTCGACCCCAGCTCAGCGAACCCTCAGCACCAGAGGTGCAACCCCCCATCATCTTCCCCTCGTCGGCGCGACGCCGTCACCCCCGGCGCCCATCACACATTCCCGTTCGATACAGGGACGCCTCAACTCCTCGGCCCGTGACAGCCCCTTTCTGAGGCGCCTCACCACCCTCATCTGGAGCGCCCCGACTACCGGAGTTCCTGACGCTGCGCAACGAACGCACCCGCGCACTCCCTCGCGCCCTACCGACTGCGCCACCGATCGCCCACACATCTCGAGTCCCCGCCCGTTCCGCTGTGTTTATAAGCGCGCCACCGCGCCGTGCCCGGCGCATCCGATCTCCCGCCACCCCGAAGCCTCCTCCCCTCCCGGGAGCCGACCACCATGAAGCTCACGCAGCATGGTCATCTCCCGCGTCGACGACTCGCGCACTCGGGCTGCTGGTCGTATTCACTCGGATCATCGGTTGCAGAGCCGTAGCGCGGTCAGGCCCGCACCACCCGACATCCAGGGCGCCGAAGTAGACCTGCGTTCCCCCGACACCGCTCCTGCTGGGGACACCCAGTGAATCCGCGGCCGCGGAAACTCTCACACGACTCGCCGCGGGGGCAGGATGCGCACCACCCCGCGGCCCCCGTCGGCACCGCGGCCAGTCCCTCCCTACGATTGCGACCCACCGGACCGGAGTTCGTCCGCAGAGCACGAACAGCGGTGCTCACCCCCTATACGCCCTCCGATCTGCTCATCAATCCACCAGCACCGCGCTGCCCATCGATCTCAACCGAGGGCCGCACCAAGACCACTCGGTCGCGATGCAAGCCACGTCACCGTCACCTGCCCGACCTCGCCGTGTTTCACGTGAAACATAGCCTCCGCCTGAGGTGCTGACGTCGATGTTTCACGTGAAACGGGCTGCCGGCGCGCTCGAACCGTAAGCACGTCAGGCACCGGGGAAGGGCGCGGGGCCTGCAACCAGCGGCTGGTGGCGCAGTCAACCACATCCCCACCTCGCGAGCCCGCGCCCGGTCAATCACCAGCTGCACCGCACACGATGTCGATCCGCCGTGCAACTGCGCTGGGCTTGTGTGTCTAGGAATGCCGCCGTCACACCCCTCACCAACGGCTGACGCTCCGTCGGCGGTCAGGGATCTGTTCGCATGTCGGGCACCACGTTCTAACCGCGAGGGGAGGACACATGGCTATGTGGGGTCTCACCCCAAACCGGGCGGAACCCATCGCAGGCATCGCATCCCGCGACCGCGAGTCGCCGAGGTCGCGCCCAGCCGATCGAATCGACCGTCGGCCGTGCTGTCCGTGTTGGACGCGCTCGGTCAGACACGCCGCTCGGCGCGTGACGAAGACACGGCGGCGCCAGGTCCTCCCCTGCGGCGAGAGTCGTCCGCTCCCGCACGTCGGATGCAGCCCGCCCCCGGCAACCACCGAAACTTCCGCGGCATGGCAGTGCCGAGTACGCCTCGTCAGGCCGGATGTTTCACGTGAAACGGCGATGTCACCGCACGCGCGCACGCACGACGCGAGTCGTCTCGGGAAGCACTCCCTCGCCGAGGACTTCTACCCGCACGTCGGAAAGGCGGTACCTCTTGATCTGCTTCTGCGCAGCCTCGATCTCGTTCGCCGCGTTCGCCCCCTTGAGCAGGGCGAGTTCCCCTCCGTCACGGACCAGCGGAGCTGTGAGGGGAAGGAGGGTCCGAAGCGCGCTCACGGCGCGAGCGGTCACGACATCGAATCCATCGCCCGCCTTCACGTCTTCCGCGCGCGACCGCAGCACCGTGACGTTGTCGAGTCCCAGAGCCGCGACCTGCTCGTTCAACCAGGTGATCCGGCGTTCCATCGGCTCGACCAGTGTCCAGGTGACATCCGGTCGCGCGATCGCCAGGACCAGACCAGGGAGCCCGGCGCCCGACCCGATGTCCGCCACGGTGCCGTGGAAGAGGGGCGCGGCGATCGCGCTGTTCAGAATGTGACGGGTCCACAACCGCGGGAGTTCGAGGGGTCCGATCAGGCCCCGCTCCTCACCCTCGCGAGCAAGAGCGGCCGTGAACTGTCGCGCGATGTCGATACGGTCGCCGAAGAGTTCAGCGGCGACGGCCGGCTCTGCTTCGACCACACCGGTTTCGGGTGCGCCGGGTTCGGTGGACGAGTCCGACGCCGACATCACCGACGACGCAACACAGTGTGGCGGTCCGCGCCCTCACCGTACGACTCGGAGACGAGGCCGCGGTCGGCAGCGATGTCGTGCACCAGCTTCCGCTCGTAGCTCGACATCGAGGGCAGCGACGCCTGCGACGACCCCTCGTCGAGCTTCGCTGCCGCGGCGTCGACCAGCGTTTCGAGCTGCCGACGCCGGGTGTCGCGCGAACCACCGATATCGAGGATCAGCCGGGAGAACGAACCGGTCTTGTTCTGCACCGCCAGTCGAGTGAGCTCCTGCAGCGCCTGGACCGTGTCAGGTGCAGAGAGCACGGACAGTCCATCGCCCTCGGCCTCCACCGACACATAGGCGCGGCCCTGACGCACGTCGAGGTTCAGATCGCCGTCGATGTCGGCGATGTCGAGCAGCTCTTCGAGGTAGTCAGCGGCGACGTCGCCCTCGAGCTCCAGCTGCGCCACCGTCGGCTCCGTGCTCCCGGTCACGACCTCGCTCATGAACCGCTTCCCTTCTTCTTCGCCCGCTTCTTACCCACGGGCTGCTGACGCTTCGGTGCCTCTGCCTTGGCCTTCTCGGCCTCCTCGAGCAGACGCTGCTGCTCGGCCTCGTACACCGACATCGGGACCACCTTGCCCGACGAATCGATGGCCTTGCCCTTGCGCGCCAGGCGTTCCTCGCGGGCCTTCGCCGCCTCAGAACCCGGGGTCGGCATCTCACGGATCACGAGGAACTGCTGCCCCATGGTCCACAGGTTGGAGATGAACCAGTACACGACGACGCCGAGCGGGAAGAAGACGCCCGAGAAGATGAAGCCCAGCGGCAGCACGTAGAGCATGATCTTCTGCATCTGGTACGCCTGGCCGGTCTTGGCCTCGGGCGACAGGTTCTTCGAGATGATCTGCAGCTGCGTGAAGAACTGCGACCCGATCATGAGCACCACGAGCGTGACCAGGATGATGATGGCCGTCGTGTTCTGCGCATCGATCGCGTTGCCCAGCGTCTCGTGCAACGAGGCAACGCCGAAGAGCTTCGCGTCGTAGAACTCCTTCGTCAGCTCGGGGCTGAGGAGACCGACACCGCCGATGTTGTCTCGCGCGTGCTTGCTGACATCGCTCAGCACGCTGTAGAGCGAGAAGAAGATCGGCATCTGCACGAGGAGCGGCAGACAGCTCGACATCGGCGTCGTGCCGTGCTTCTTGTACAGCGCCATCGTCTCGCGGCTCATGGCCTCGCGAGAGAGCTGATCCTTCTTCCCGCGATACTTCTCCTGAACTTTTCGCAGTTCAGGAGCAATTTCCATCATCTTTCGCTGGCTCTTGATCTGCTTCACGAAGAGCGGGATCAGCGCCGCGCGCACCACCACGACGAGGCCGACGATCGACAGCACCCACGTGATACCGGAGGCTGCAGGAAGGCCGACGGCCGTGAGCAGCCAGTGCCAGGCGACCAGGATGAGCTCGACGACCCACTTCAGCGGCCAGAGGATCGTGCCGAGCAGGTCGAACCCCCCGGCAGCCGGTTCGGGGCTGGGGGTGGTGCTGGCGAGCAGGAGGTCAAGACCCACCGGTCAGTCCTTTCGGGAGGGAACGACGAAACCATGGGAGGTCAGGTCGTAGCGGAAGTGTTGGTGCGGCGTGACGTCGTCGACGCCTCCGCTGGTCCAGGGATTGCAGCGGAGGATGCGCCACGCGGAGAGCAGGGCTCCGCGCACGGCACCGTGCTGCTGCACCGCACCTACAGCGTAGGCGGAACAGGAGGGGTAGTACGCACAGACATCGCCATAGAGCGGAGAGATGACCTTGCGGTACCCGGACAGGAAGGCGATGACCGCGTTCCGCGGGAGCAGCGGGATGCTGCGCACGATGTCGCGTCCGCGCATCTCCCCGGTCCCGACCGACGAGGCGGGAAGCGCGGTCACGAGGAGACCTCGCTCGGAGCCAGACGCTGCAGGCACCTCTCGACGTCGGTGCGCAGCTCGGCGAACGAGGCCACGGAGGATGCAGGAAGGGCACGGATGACGACATCCGTGCCCTGAGGAACACGCGGGAGCGCCTCCGCGCAGACGGCTTTCAAACGCCGACGCACGGTATTGCGCACCACAGCGGTGCCCACCTGCTTGCTGATGATGAAACCGAACCGCGGCTCACGCCGCTCACCCGTCGACAGGATCGAGGTGATGACGCGCGCCCCGCCACAACGCGATCCGCGTCGAACGACCATCCGGTAGTCGCTCCCGCGGGTCAGACGGAACGGGCGGGCGAGCACGGCTGCTTACGCAGAGAGCTCGGTGCGGCCCTTCGCGCGGCGTGCCGACAGGATGGCACGGCCGGCGCGGGTACGCATGCGAGCACGGAAACCGTGCTTCTTGGCGCGACGACGGTTGTTGGGCTGGAAGGTGCGCTTGCTCATGAGATCACTCCGGGAATGCTGCCACCGGATTCACTTCGACCGGAGACATGGGGAACTGCCCAAAAAGGCATAAGTCAACCGACTAAGGGTACGTCTTGGCGGCGCACAGGGCAAATTAGCGCCCTGCGACGCTCGAGTCCTCTCGCGAACCGCACAGCCATTATCCACAACCCGGACGCGCCCGATGCGCACAACACGCCCCCGTGTTTTCAAGGGCAGGTTGCCGTTCGTGGCCGGTGTGACTACCGTGGCATCCGAAGTTATCCACAGGGGCACGGCACGTCGACCGCGACCCGAACCGTCGTCCGGAGCACCATGTCCTCACCAGCCCAGCCCGACGTCCCGATCTGGACCACGGTGCAGGAGCTGCTGGAAGCCGACGATCGCGTCACTCCTCAGCTGCAGGGGTTCCTGAGCCTCGCCGTCCCGGCGGGAGTGATGGCCGCGACGCTGTATCTCGAGGTGCCGAACGATCTGACCGCCGCGCAGATCAACAAGCGTCTCCGGCTGCCGATCATGGAAGCCCTCGCCCACATCGGCGACGAGGTCACGTCGTACCGGGTCGTGGTGAACCACGAACTGGCCGATCAGCCGACCGCGCCGATCGCCGTCGCCGACTTCGGTCGCCAGGAGCAGCCGCGCGAGTCGCCGATGGAGCAGCCGACGCAGCTGCGCCACGAATCACGGCTGAACCCGAAGTACACCTTCGACAACTTCGTCATCGGCCAGTCCAACCGCTTCGCCCACGCCGCCGCGGTCGCCGTCGCCGAAGCACCGGCCAAGGCATACAACCCTCTGTTCATCTACGGCGACTCCGGGCTCGGCAAGACCCACCTCCTTCACGCGATCGGCGACTACGCCCAGTCCCTCTACGCCGGCGTGAAGGTGCGCTACGTGTCCAGCGAGGAGTTCACGAACGATTTCATCAACTCGATCGCGAACAACCGGGGTGCCGCCTTCCAGGCCCGGTACCGCGATGTCGACATCCTCCTGATCGACGACATCCAGTTCCTCCAGGGCCGTGCCGAGACGCAGGAGGCGTTCTTCCACACGTTCAACACGCTGCACGACCACAACAAGCAGGTCGTGATCACGAGCGACGTGGCACCGAAGCACCTGACCGGTTTCGAAGATCGCATGCGCAGCCGCTTCGAGTGGGGACTGATCACCGACGTCCAGGCGCCCGACCTCGAGACCCGTATCGCGATCCTGCGCAAGAAGGCGCAGAGCGAGGCGCTCCACATCCCCGACGAGGTGCTGGAGTACATCGCCACCGTGGTGTCGTCCAACATCCGTGAGCTCGAGGGTGCGCTGATCCGTGTCTCGGCGTTCGCCAGCCTCAACCGTTCCGCGCTCGACATCTCGCTGGCGCAGACCGTGCTTCGCGACATCATCGACACGGCGGAAGACAACATCATCTCGCCGACCGACATCATCACGGCGACCGCCCAGTACTTCAAGCTCACGGTCGACGACCTCTATGGCTCCAGCCGGTCGCAGCAGATCGCGACCGCCCGGCAGATCGCCATGTATCTGTGCCGTGAGCGCACGAGCCTCTCTCTGCCGAAGATCGGGCAGCTGTTCGGCAACCGGGATCACACCACGGTCATGTATGCGTACAAGAAGATCAGCGAGCTCATGAAGGAGCGCCGCTCGATCTACAACCAGGTCACGGAGATCACAACGCAGCTCGGCCGTCGCTGACGGAACCGGAGGAAGGGCGTCGTCCGTCGAGGACGGCGCCCTTCGTCGTTGTTGACAACGGCCGGACGTCTCCGATAAATGCGTCTATGCACATGTGGATAACTTGTGGATGATTCGTGATCGCGGCGCTCAGGATGTGGGCTGAATGGGGAAACCTGTGGATAACCGTCACGAGCCCTCGAGTCTCCACATCCTCGACAACCCGCGGATTCCTCAGCGTCTCCACAAGTGACAGTCGTGTAGTTCCCTACTCGCGTCTGCTTTCCACCGACTTATCCACAGTATCCACAGCGGTTAACACCGTTAAGGAGTTAAGTCATTCAAGGGGCGATCCGATCACCAGACGGTGGGGACAACCCGACAGGTGCGTCGCCGGTGCTCCGGCGTAGGGATCCGCGGGACTGTAGGGCTAGCATGGGAAGCCCTGCACTGGCAGGACCCGACGACGACCCGTCATGACGACGACAAGGGAGCACCCGTGAGGTTTCAGGTCAACCGCGATGTCTTCAGCGAGGCTGTGTCCTTCGTCGTCAAGCTCCTCCCCCAGCGCAACCCGCAGCCGATCCTGGCCGGTGTGCTGATCGAGGCAGACGGTTCAGGGCTCACCCTTTCGGCCTTCGACTACGAGGCATCCGCCAGGACGACCATCGAGGCCACGGTCGAGACCCCGGGGACGATCCTGGTGCACGGCCGACTCCTGTCCGACATCGCGAGCCGTCTGCCGAACGCACCGATCGAGATCGCCGTCGAGGATGACGGCGGCATCGCGGTCACCTGCGGCTCTGCGCGATTCACGCTCGCGGCCATGCCGGTCGAGGAATACCCCTCGATCCCCGAGGTCTCCGGCAGCTCCGGTGTCGTCCCCGCCGATGACTTCGGCACCGCGATCGCCCAGGTCGGCTTCGCGGCCTCGCGTGACGACGTCACGCCGGTCCTCACCGGCGTGCAGCTCGAGGTGACCGGCCAGACGCTCAGCCTCGTGGCCACCGACCGCTACCGGGTCTCGCTGCGGGATGTGCCGTGGGACGGAGAAGCCGTCGAGGCCACCGCGCTGGTCCCGGCCCGCACCCTGCTCGAGGTCGGGAAGACGTTCGGGCACGCCGGCACGATCCAGATCGCTTTCTCCGGCGCGGGCGACCGCGAGATCATCGCGTTCACCGCGGGCAACAAGACCGTCACCTCGCTGCTCATCAAGGGCAACTTCCCGCCGGTGCGTCGTCTGTTCCCCGAGCAGACGGATCACTACGCGGTCGTGAACACCGCCGACCTGATCGAGGCCGTCCGCCGCGTGTCCCTGGTGCTCGACCGCGCCGCCCCGCTGCGCTTCACCTTCTCGGCCGACGGCGTCACGATGGATGCGTCCGGCAGCGAGCACGCACGCGCGTCCGAATCGGTCGACGCCATCCTGTCCGGCGGTGACGAGGTCACGCTCGGCCTCAACCCGCAGTACCTGATCGAGGCGCTCGGCGCGGTGAAGAGCGAGTTCGTGCGGGTCACCTTCACGTCGAGCGACAACGCCAACAAGCTCAGCCCGGTCCTGATCACCAGCCAGACGTCGGTGGATCAGGCGGGCCTGGACTCGTTCAAGTACCTGCTGCAGCCGAACCTGCTCCTGCGCTGAGCGCGTCGCGTCGCCCCGGCGGCGGGGAGGATGTCCGACCCGAAAGGTAGGCTGGCTCCGTGATTGTGGAGCACCTGAACCTGGTCGATTTCCGCAATTACGCGACCGCTGATCTGGCTCTTCATCGCGGCCCCAACGTCCTCGTCGGACGGAACGGACAGGGCAAGACGAACCTCGCGGAGGCCGTCGTCTTCCTGGCCACGCTCGGCTCGCACCGGGTGTCGTCGGATGCGCCGCTGGTGCGAGACGGACAGGACTTCGCGGTCATCCGCGCGCGGCTCTCCCATGGCGAACGGCGTGTGCTGGTCGAGGTGCAGGTGAACCGGCAGGGATCCAACAAAGCCCGTATCAACGGCTCGCCATCGAAGGCGAATGAGCTGCCACGCTACGCCCACGTCGTCCTCTTCGCGCCGGAAGACCTGCAGATCGTCCGCGGTGACCCGTCAGCCAGACGACGATTCGTCGATCAGCTGCTGATCCAGCGCACCCCCCGGATGGCTGCGGTGCTCGGCGACTACGACCGCGTGCTCAAGCAGCGCAACGCCCTGTTGAAGTCAGCCAGGGCGCGGGGCGTCCGCGGCGAGGGCCTGAGCACGCTCGACGTGTGGGATGACAAGCTGGTCGCGCTCGGCGCCGAGATCATCACCGCGCGCCAGCGTCTCGCCGCGGATCTGCAGCAGCCCGTGGCCGAGGCCTACGCTGCGATCGCCGGCGCCGACCACCGGCCCCGGTTGGAGTGGGCGCTGTCCGTGGCCGGTGCCGATCCGGAGGACGATGCCGACGCCGAGGAGCAGGAGGTGTCGTCGGCCGCGGCCGAGCAGCGCATCGACGTCGCTCGCACGGCCGAGCTGTTCCGCGCGTCCCTGACCGCGAAGCGAACCCAGGAGCTCGACCGCGGGCTCACGCTGTCGGGTCCGCACCGCGACGACCTTGTGCTGCGCGTGCGGGACCTCCCGGTCAAGGGGTACGCCTCGCACGGGGAGTCCTGGTCGGTGGCCCTCGCGCTGAGGCTCGCCTCGGCCGAACTTCTGCGCAGCGAGTCACCCGCGGGTGATCCGGTCCTGATCCTCGACGACGTGTTCGCCGAGCTCGACGCGGATCGACGCCAGCGCCTCGCGTCCCTCACCGCGGGCTACGAACAGGTGGTCGTCACCGCGGCGGTGGAGGAGGATATCCCCGAGGTGCTGCACGCACACGTGGTGCGGATCACGGCGGGCACCATCACCGACGAGCGGGAGGCACCGGATGAGTGACGTGGCCGCCGACGCCGTCATCGAAGCTCCCGAGACCGTCGCCACCTACTTGCGTCTGCGCGGTCTGACGCCGAGTGCGAAGAACTGGAAGCGCAAGCGTCGGATCACGGTCGACGACGACAACGCCCCCTTCACACCGGGCCGCGACCCCGGAACGCTCGGCGATGTGCTCGACCGGCTCAGCCGCGACGCAGGGTGGGAGACCACGCTCGCCAGGGAGGACCTCGTCCGGCAATGGGCCGACCTGGCCGGCGCCGACACCGCGAAGCACTCCGAGCCGGTGTCGCTGGAGCGTGGACTGCTGACGGTGAAGTGCGACTCGACTGCCTGGGCGAAGAACCTGCAGTTCATGCGCGCGACGATCCTGACGGAGATCGGGAGACGGTATCCGGAAGCGGGCGTCGAGAACCTCCGCTTCATCGGACCGGACGTCCCCTCCTGGAAATGGGGTCCCAGAGTCGTTCCAGGGCGGGGCCCGCGCGATACCTACGGGTAGGGCACCATGCAAGGGGTCTGACACGCTCAGAGGGCCACACGCGGCCGTTGAGCGGCATATCGACTCGAAACCCGGCTAGAATGGGAGTTCGAGCTATCGATCTGGAGAATGCCCTCTGATGACGCCTGAATCCCCTGCTGACGAGACGGAATCGAACACCGGGGGAACCCCCGCACCCGAGGGAACCACCGAGTCGTCCACCAACCGCCCGAAGCAGCAGCCGGGAGAGTACGGCGCCGACTCGATCCAGATCCTCGAAGGCCTCGAGGCCGTCCGCAAGCGCCCCGGCATGTACATCGGATCGACGGGACCACGCGGTCTGCACCACCTGGTCTACGAGATCGTCGACAACTCGGTCGACGAGGCCCTCGCCGGCTACGCCGACACGATCCTGGTGACCCTGTTGGCCGACGGGGGCGTCCGCGTCGTCGACAACGGCCGCGGCATCCCCGTGGACCCGCACTCGTCCGACCCGTCGAAGTCCACGGTCGAGGTCGTGCTCACGATCCTCCACGCCGGTGGCAAGTTCGGCGGCGGCGCGTACGCGGTCTCCGGCGGCCTGCACGGCGTCGGCTCCTCGGTGGTGAACGCGCTCTCCACGCGCTTCGACGTCGAGGTGAAGCAGAAGGGCTTCGTCTGGAACCACAGCTTCGCGAACGGCGGTGTCCCCCAGCAGAAGCTGGAGAAGGGTGCCGCGACCGACGAGACCGGCACCAGCATCACCTTCTGGCCGGACGCAGAGATCTTCCAGGAGACGGTCGAGTTCGACTACGACACGCTCCGTACGCGCTTCCAGCAGATGGCGTTCCTCAACAAGGGACTGCGGATCGAGCTGTCCGACGAGCGCCCGGACTCCGCGTACGAGACGGAGGAGGACGGGCAGGCCGTCACCACGCAGCCGTCCGACGTGTTCTTCTACGAGCGCGGTCTCGTCGACTATGTCGAGTACCTCAACAAGGTGCGCAAGGCCGAGGTCGTGAACGACGAGATCATCGCGTTCGAGTCGGAGGACACCACGCGCAAGATCTCGCTCGAGGTTGCGATGCAGTGGACCACGTCGTACACCGAGAACGTCTTCACCTACGCGAACACGATCAACACCCACGAGGGCGGCACGCACGAGGAGGGGTTCCGCGCGGCACTGACCACGCTGGTCAACCGCTACGCCCGCGCCAACAACCTGCTCAAGGAGAAGGACGACAACCTCTCCGGCGACGACGTGCGCGAGGGCCTCACGGCCGTGATCTCCATCAAGCTCGGGGAGCCGCAGTTCGAGGGCCAGACCAAGACCAAGCTCGGCAACACGGAGGCGAAGGCCTTCGTGCAGAAGGTCGTCGGCGACCAGCTCGGCGACTGGTTCGAGCGCAACCCGAACCAGGCGAAGAACGTGATCCGCAAGGCCATCGACGCCGCGACCGCCCGACTCGCCGCCCGCAAGGCTCGCGAGACCGCGCGCCGCAAGAGCGTGTTCGAGTCTGCGGCCATGCCCGACAAGCTCAAGGACTGTACGAGCAAGGACCCGTCGATCAGCGAGATCTTCCTCGTGGAGGGTGACTCGGCCGGCGGCTCGGCCGTGCAGGGCCGCGATCCGCACACGCAGGCGATCCTCGCGCTGCGCGGCAAGATCCTCAACGTCGAGCGTGCGCGCCTCGACAAGGCGCTCGGCAACAAGGAAGTCCAGGCGATGATCCAGGCCTTCGGCACGGGCATCGGCGAGGAGTTCGATATCGAGAAGGCGCGGTACCACAAGATCGTGCTCATGGCCGACGCCGACGTCGACGGTCAGCACATCACCACGCTGCTGCTCACGCTGCTGTTCCGCTACATGCGCGGGCTCATCGAGGCCGGCTTCGTGTACCTCGCGATGCCGCCGCTCTACCGCCTCAAGTGGTCGAACGCCCCGCACGAGTACGTGTTCAGCGACGCCGAGCGCGACGCTCTCCTGAAGTACGGGCTCGACAACGGCAAGCGCATCCCGAAGGACGCCGGCATCCAGCGGTACAAGGGTCTCGGCGAGATGAACGCCAAGGAGCTGTGGGAGACCACGATGGACCACACCACGCGCACCCTGCGTCAGGTGACCATCGAAGA
This sequence comes from Microbacterium sp. K35, assembly GCF_004794375.1. Taxonomy (NCBI): domain Bacteria; kingdom Bacillati; phylum Actinomycetota; class Actinomycetes; order Micrococcales; family Microbacteriaceae; genus Microbacterium; species Microbacterium sp. K35. The sequence goes on from NZ_SSDM01000260.1 coordinate 12,593, forward strand.
CGCCGCGGCCGCCGACGAGATCTTCAGCGTGCTGATGGGTGAGGACGTCGAGTCGCGACGCAGCTTCATCCAGCGCAACGCCAAGGACGTCCGCTTCCTCGACATCTGAGCGCGAGCTCGCCTCCTCGCTCGCTCAACGACCGGAAATTGAAGAGAACACATGACTGACGAAGAACGTCCCGACATCAACGAGGGCCACGACCACGGCAAGATCGACCAGGTCGACCTGCAGTCGGAGATGCAGCGCAGCTACCTCGACTACGCGATGGCCGTGATCGTCGGGCGCGCGCTCCCCGACGTGCGTGACGGCCTCAAGCCCGTGCACCGCCGCGTGATCTACGGCATGTACGACGGCGGATTCCGCCCGGACAAGTCGTTCTCGAAGTGTGCCCGCGTGGTCGGCGAGGTCATGGGGCAGTACCACCCGCACGGTGACTCCGCGATCTACGACGCTCTGGTGCGCCTGGTGCAGCCGTGGTCGCTGCGGTACCCGCTCGCGCTCGGCCAGGGGAACTTCGGCTCCCCCGGCAACATGGGCGCGGCGGCGCCCCGATACACCGAGACGAAGATGGCTCCGCTCGCGCTCGAGATGGTGCGCGACATCGAAGAGGAGACCGTCGACTTCACCGACAACTACGACGGACAGACGCAGGAGCCGACGGTCCTGCCGGCCCGGTTCCCGAACCTGCTCGTCAACGGTTCGGTCGGCATCGCGGTCGGCATGGCCACGAACATCCCGCCGCACAACCTGCGCGAGGTGTCGGACGCGGCGCTGTGGGCCCTCGACAACCCGGACATCTCCCGCGAGGAGCTGCTCGACGGTCTGATCCAGCGGATCCCCGGGCCGGACTTCCCCACCGGCGCGCAGATCCTCGGCACGAAGGGCATCCACGAGGCCTATCGCACGGGACGCGGCTCGATCACGATGCGCGCGGTCGTGAACGTCGAGGAGATCCAGGGCCGCACGTGCCTCGTGATCACCGAGCTGCCGTATCAGGTGAACCCCGACAACGTCGCGGTGAAGATCGGCGACCTCGCGCGCGACGGGAAGATCACCGGCATCGCGGACATCCGTGACGAGTCCTCCGACCGCACCGGTCAGCGCCTCGTCGTCGTGCTCAAGCGTGACGCGGTCGCGAAGGTCGTGCTCAACAACCTGTACAAGCACACGCAGCTGCAGGAGAACTTCGGCGCGAACATGCTCGCGATCGTCGACGGTGTTCCGCGCACGCTCGCGATCGACGGCTTCGTCACCAACTGGATCGCGCACCAGATCGACGTGATCGTGCGGCGCACCCAGTTCCGCCTCAACGAGGCCGAGAAGCGCATGCACATCCTGCGCGGCTACCTGAAGGCGCTCGATGCCCTCGACGAGGTGATCGCGCTCATCCGCCGATCGCAGACCACGGCCGACGCGAACGAGGGCCTGCAGAAGCTCCTCGACATCGACGAGATCCAGGCCGATGCGATCCTGCAGATGCAGCTGCGTCGCCTCGCGGCCCTCGAGCGCCAGAAGATCATCGACCAGGCCACCGAGCTCGAGGCGCAGATCACCGAGTACAAGGCGATCCTCGCCGACGAGGGCCGGCAGCGCACGATCATCCGCGAGGAGCTCACCGCGATCGTCGACCGCTTCGGCGACGAGCGTCGCACGCACATCCTGCACGGTTTCGACGGCGACGTCTCCATGGAAGACCTCATCGCCGAAGAGGAGATGGTCGTCACCGTCACGCGCGAGGGCTACATCAAGCGCACGCGCAGCGACAACTACCGCTCGCAGCACCGCGGTGGCAAGGGCGTCAAGGGCGCCCAGCTCCGCGCCGACGACATCGTGGAGCACTTCTTCGTCACCACCACGCACCACTGGCTGCTGTTCTTCACGGACAAGGGCCGCGTCTACCGCGCCAAGACGTATGAGGTGCCAGAGGCCGGTCGCGACGCGAAGGGCACCCACGTCGCCAACCTGCTCGCCCTGCAGCCCGACGAGAGCATCGCCCAGGTGCTCGACATCCGCGACTATGAGGTCGCCGACTACCTCGTCCTCGCGACCCGCGACGGTCTGGTGAAGAAGACCCGACTCGACGCGTACGACACGAACCGTCAGGGCGGCGTGATCGCGATCCGGCTCAACGAGGAGGACGAGCTCGTCAGCGCGCTGCTCGTCAACGCCGAGGACGACATCCTCCTCATCAGCCGCCGTGGAATGTCGGTGCGGTTCGAGGCGACCGACGAGGCACTGCGCCCCATGGGCCGCGCGACCGCCGGTGTGCGCGGTATGAAGTTCAAGATCGACGGCGACTGCCTGCTGTCCGCCTCGGTCGCGGCCGCCGGGAAGTTCGTCTTCGTGGTCACCGACGGCGGGTACGCGAAGCGCACGGCGGTCGAGGAATACCGGGTCCAGGGCCGTGGCGGAACGGGCATCAAGGTCGCGAAACTGAACGACGATCGGGGCACGCTCGCGGGTGGTCTGATCGTCGCGGAGGACGACGAGGTCTTGGTGGTTCTGTCCAGCGGCAAGGTGGTACGCTCTGCCGTGGCCGAGGTCCCCGCGAAGGGTCGAGACACCATGGGAGTGGTGTTCGCCCGCACGACGGAGGCCGACCGCATCCTCGCCATCGCCCGTAACGGTGAGCGCGGTCTCGCAGAAGACGAGGCCGAAGCGGATGTCGACACCGAGGCCCCCCAGACGACAGAGACACCCGAGGATACAGACGCATGAGCACAGTGGCCGACAAGCTGGCGAAGAAGTCGACCCGCAAGACCAGTGGCAAGCAGGTTCGCCTCCGCCTGGTGTACGTCGACTTCTGGTCAGCGGTGAAGCTCTCCTTCCTGGGAGCCGTGGCTCTCGCCGTCGTCACGATGGTCTCCTTCTTCCTCATCTTCCTGGTGCTCCAGGCGACGGGCATCATGTCGACCGCAGATGAGTTCCTCCAGGGCATCACGGACAACGCGTTCGTGCTGTCCGAGGTCGTCGGCCTGCCGCAGGTGATGGCCTTCGCCGCGGTCGTGGCGATCCTGAACCTGATCGTCTTCACGGTGCTCGGCGCCGTGATCGCCGGCATCTACAACCTCGCCGTGAAGGTGACGGGCGGCCTGCTCGTCGGCTTCATGTCGAACTGACGCGAGTCACGACGAAGGGCGGGTGCTGCGGCACCCGCCCTTCGTCGTGTGCACGGCGCGGCGGCTCAGACCACCCCGGTCGTTCCGAGGAGCGTGCCGATCAGCCACGTCGCGAGCAGCGCGAGCGCTCCGCCGATCACGAGCCGCAGTGCCGCTCGGCCCGGCGCGGATCCTCCGATCCTCGCCGAGATCGTGCCCGTCGCGGCCAGGGCGATCAACACCGCGACGAAGGTCACCGGGACTCGCCAGTCGGGCGGGGGCAGCAGGATCGCCAGCAAGGGGAGCAGCGCGCCGAGCGTGAACGCGATCGCGGAGGACAGCGCCGCGTGCCACGGGTTGACGAGGTCGTCCTGATCGATGCCGAGCTCCACCTCGAGGTGTGCCGACAGAGCGTCGTGCGCGGTGAGCTCCTCGGCCACACGGCGCGCGGTGTCCTCCGTGAGCCCCCGGTCGCGGTACAGGGAGGTGAGCTCGGCGAGCTCCGCCTCCGGCATCGTGCGCAGCTCTTCCTTCTCCTTGGCGATGAGCGCGCGCTCGCTGTCGCGCTGGCTGCTCACGGAGACGTACTCGCCCAGAGCCATGGAGATCGCCCCACCCACCAGACCGGCGACGCCCGCGGTGAGGAGCGCGGCGTTATCCGTGGTGGCACCGGCGACGCCCACGACCAGCGATGCCACCGACACGATCCCGTCGTTCGCTCCGAGGACACCGGCGCGCAGCCAGTTGAGGCGTTGACCCACTCCGGTGCCGTGCGGTTCTCCCTCGTGGGCTGTCATGCCACCAGTGAAGCAGACGAGGACAGTGGCGAGGGCGGTCCCGGGTAGGGAAAACCCGAACCGGAGTGTCCGGCTGCCTCGGTGCCCGCGTGCCACCCTCCCCCGTACCGTGGAATCATGACCACTCAGCCTGCGCCTCCGGCCGCCGCTCCGGCGAAGCCACCGCTGCGCCTCTTCCTCACGGTCCTGCATCTGGCGGGCATCGGCGTCCTCGGTGGCGGGATCTTCGCCACCCTCGGCGCACTGCTCGGGACGGGGATCGGCCTCGTGTTCGTCGCCGGCATCGGCATCGTCCTGCTCGTCGGTCTCGTCTACGCGCTCTACGGCCTCGGCTGGTTCGAGGTCGCGCGCGTCGCCGGTCTCTACCGCACCCCGCTCGCGCCCCTGCGACTGCAGCCGCGCGATCGTCCCGGCTTCGCCGGCTGGCTCCGCGCCCTCGGGCGACAGGCCGTCGACGGACGCATGTGGCGTGCCGTCGCGAACTTCGCCATCTCGGCAGTGCTGGGCTGGGTCGTGCTCCGCCTGGCCTGGAGCCTCGTGTGGTCGATCATCATCTCCTTCGCCCCCCTGACCTCTGCCGACAGCATCATGGGACCCTTCGGCGGTGCCGGGATCCCCGTCGCCTGGGCTCCGCTCATCGGGATCTTGGGCGTCGCCGCATCGGCGGCCGGCATCATCGGACTCGCATTCCTGCACCGCACCCTGTCCCTGGCGATCGTCGCCCGCAGTCGGGAGACCGAGCTCACGGAGCGGGTGCGTGCCTCGACGGCGCAGCGGGAGGGAGCCGTGCGTGCGGCCGACGTGGAGCGCACCCGCATCGAGCGGGATCTCCACGACGGCGTGCAGCCGCGTCTCGTCTCGGTCGGCATGACCCTGGGCCTGGCCCAGCAGAAGATCGACACCGATCCCGACGCGGCCAAGGACCTCATCTCGGAGGCGCACACCTCGACGAAGGCGGCGATCACCGAACTGCGGCAGCTCGCCCGGGGCATCCACGCCTCGGTCCTCGACGACCGCGGGCTGGACGCGGCGCTGTCCGCACTCGCCGGCCGTTCGCACATCCCCGTGCACCTCGACGTGCGGATGGACGGGCGGTGCAGTCGTGAGGCCGAGGCCGCGGTGTACTTCTCGATCGCGGAATCCCTCACCAACGCGGCCAAGCACTCCCGCGCGAGCGAGGCCCGGGTCACCGTGCGACTGCGCGAGGGCAACGTGCTGTGGGCCCGCGTGGAGGACAACGGCATGGGCGGCGCGCAGGTGCTCCCCGGTGGTGGCCTCGACGGCATCGCGAACCGGATCCTCGCCGCCGGCGGAACGTTCCGTCTGGACAGCCCGCTCGGTGGTCCGACCAGCCTGGAGGTGAACGTGCCATGCGCATCCTGATCTGCGAGGACTCGGTCCTGCTGCGGGAGGGGCTCGTGCGTCTGCTGGAAGACGCGGGTCATCAGGTGGTGGCCGCGCTCACCGACACCGACGGTGTGGCGGAGGCCGTGGCATCCGCCGACCCGGAGCTCTGCATCCTGGACGTGCGGCTTCCTCCGACGTTCACCGACGAGGGGATCCGTGCGGCGCTGGCGCTGCGGGCGACGCATCCGTCCCTTCCGATCCTCGTGCTGTCGCAGTACGTGGAGGAGCGCTACGCGTCTGACCTGATCGCGGCGCAGGGCGGGCCCCTGGGTTATCTGCTGAAGGACCGGGTCGCCGACGTCGCGGAGTTCATCGAGTCCGTGCAGCGGATCGCCGACGGAGCGACCGTGCTCGACCCGGAGGTCGTGGCGCAGCTGCTCACGCGACGCAACCGCGACGACCGGATGCTGCGCCTCACGGAACGTGAGCGCACCGTGCTGGCACTGATCGCGGAGGGCAAGTCGAACCAGGCGATCGCCGGACTGCTGTTCGTCTCCGAGGCGAGTGTCGAGAAGCACATCACCTCCATTTTCCAGAAGCTGGGGTTCGAGCAGGACGAGTCGGGAAACCGTCGCGTGCTGGCGGCCCTGGCGCACATCGAGAACACGGGCGGCCCCACGCCGCCGACCGGACAGACAGGAATGGCACGATGACCACCGAAGATCAGGGCCCCCAGGGCGGCCACACGCCGCTCACCCCTCCCCCTGCGACGGCACCTCACGCCCCGGCCGAGCCCGCACCGATGGTGTCGGGCGGCTCCGGTACCGAGCCCGGACGTTCCTCGGGCGCCACGGCGATCCTCGTGATCACCGCGGTGGTGGGCGGCCTCGCCCTGCTCGGCGCCGGAGGCACGGCGGCGGCCGCAGCCGCGGGCTCCGTGATGTCATCGAGCCGACCCGACTCGGTCCAGACCGTCGGCGTGGACGGGATCGACGGCGTCGACCTCGATGCCGACGCGAGCAGTGTGCGGGTGGAGTTCGGTGACGTGGACGACGCCGAACTGGCGGTCACGAACGGCCGCGGGCAGGCCTGGACGTTCGAGCGGGAGGGCGACGAACTCGTCGTGAAGAGCCCGCGGGGTGTGTTCGGCTGGTGGTTCGGCAACTGGTTCGGCGACGAGGAGGTCGCGGTGCTGACGTTGCCCGAGAGCCTGCGCGACGCCGGTCTGGATGCGAACCTCACGCTCAACGCGGGCAGCCTGGATGTGACGGGTGACTTCGGTGACCTCGAGCTCGACGTGAACGCGGGGTCGCTCGACGTCGAGGGCGCGGCGGAGACGCTCGACGTGCAGATGAACGCCGGGCGCGCCGACATCGTGCTGGACTCGGTGGCCGAGGCCGACCTGGGCATCTCGGCGGGCGATCTCACGGTGGAGCTCACGGGCTCGGCGCCCGCGCGCACATCGGTCGATGCGAGCGCGGGATCGGTCGACCTCACGCTGCCCGACGTGGAGTACAGCCTCACCCAGGACGTGAGCGCCGGCTCGCTCGATGCCACCGTCGATCAGGGGTCGAACGCGCGACACACGATCGACGTCTCTCTCGCAGCGGGGAACGTGACGATCCGACCCGGGCGCTGAGACGCGGGAGCACGGAGGGGCCGGTACTCGGAGAGTGCCGGCCCCTCGGCGCCGTCGCTCACGGCGTCGGCGAAGTTATCCACAGTTCTCTCCACAGCATGGGGAGAATTACACCGATGTTATTCACAGGCGTTAACAACTCTGTTAACAACTCGGGATCAGGCCAAAAGGAGCAGCGGCGGAACGAACGCCACGATCACGAGCAGGAGAACCACCAGGGCCGAGAGGAAAACGATCTGCCACACGCGCTGCTCACGGCGTTTCGTGCGCGTATAGATGAAGGCCACGATCGCGCCCACGATCGCCCCGCCCAGATGCGCCTGCCAGGAGATCCCCCCGGCGAAGAACCCGAAGGCGAAGTTGATCGCGAGGATGACGAGGATCCCGGTCACGTTCGCCCCGATGTGGCGGCCGATGATAAACAGCGACGCGAGGAGACCGAAGATGGCGCCCGATGCTCCGACCGTCCATGAGCCCGGCGCGAGGATCGCGACCATGACCGATCCACCCAGTCCGCTGATCAGGTACAGCGCCAGGTAGCGCGCCCGCCCCAGCATGGGTTCGAGGCTCTGGCCGAGCATCCACAGCGCCAGCATGTTGAGCGCGAGGTGCACGAAGCCGCCGTGCACGAACAGCACCGTCAGCAGTCGCCACGGCTCGAACGGCACCGCGAACAGGTTGGGGTAGAGGAACGGTGCGTAGAAGCCCAGCGCCTGTGTGATCGGCTGGTTGAGCCCGGGGATGAGCTGCACGAGGCCGATGAACGACGTGATCGCCAGCAGCACGTAGGTGACGACGGGCTTGCCGCCGCGGGTCATCGCCAGCGCACCGCCGCGGTTCCCCCAGCGTCGGGCGGCCTTCTTCTGGGCGGGAGTGCGGTTCTTGCGCTCGGCCGCCATGCACTCCGGGCAGATCACGCCGACGGCGGCCTGGGTCTGGCACTCGGGGCAGATGGTGCGCAGACACCGCTGGCAGAGCACGAAGCTCTGCCGATCCGGATGCCGGTAGCAGAAGTTGTCGCGATTGCTCGTGAACTCGGGCGTCGACATCCGGATCGGCCGTGGCTTCCGTCAGGCGGCGACGATGTCGATCGACTGCAGCACGACCGGCTCGACCGGGCGGTCACCGGCCGCGGTGGGCACGGCGGCGATGGCGTCGACGACCTTCTTCGAGGCGTCGTCGGCGACGGCGCCGAAGATGGTGTGCTTGCCCTGCAGCCACGGGGTCGGGTCGGTCGTGATGAAGAACTGCGAGCCGTTCGTGCCCTCGACCTTGCCGGTGATGGCATTGCGGCGCAGGCCGGCGTTGGCCATCGCGAGGATGTAGGGCTCGTTGAAGTCGAGCTCCCCGTTGATCTCGTCATCGAAGTTGTAGCCGGGGCCGCCCACACCCTGACCGAGCGGGTCGCCGCCCTGGATCATGAAGTTGGGGATGATGCGGTGGAAGATGACGTCCTTGTAGAGAGGACCCTCGCCCGGCTTGCCGGTGGCGGGGTGCGTCCACTCCTGGGTGCCGTCGGCCAGGCCGACGAAGTTCTTGACCGTCTTGGGAGCGTGGTCGCCGAAGAGGTTGATGACGATGTCACCGTGGTTGGTGTGCAGAGTTGCGACGTGGGAAGCATGAACCATGCCCTCATTCTCGCAGAGCTTCCGATGAGTGGCCCGGGTCTGTACATCCCCTCGGCGGATGATGCAAGGGGCGGGCGATTCCCTCCCCCCATCCAGGGTGTCGTGGCAAGATGGGGAACCCGTACTCCAATGGACAGGAGAGCATCGTGAGCCTCAGCCGCAAGCGGAAGAAGCAGCTTCGTCGTCTTCAGAAGGACGCCAACCAGCTGTGGGAGGACCAGCAGGTGCTCGTCGGCCACGCCGCCGACGTCGCCCGAGAGGCCGGCCGTCAGCTCGGCAACTTCAATCGGGAACAGCTCGTCCCCGCCGTCCAGGACACCTACAACCGTCGTGTCGCCCCCGTGGTCGACCGCGGCGTGAAGGTCGGCAGGCACGTCGTCGACGACAAGGTCGTGCCGATCGTCGGCGGCGTCGTCGGCACCGCGCTCACCGCGTGGGATGTCGCCAACGCGAAGCGTCAGGGCATCGAATACAAGGCCCGCAAGGCCGTCGCTCCGAAGAAGGGCCCCGGCCTCGGCTCGGTCATCGCGATCGTGCTGGGTGCGGCTGCGGCCGTCGGAGTGCTCTACGCCGCCTGGCAGGCCCTCCGCGCCGACGACGAGCTCTGGGTCGCCGACGACCCGCTGTCGGCTCCCGACGCGTGACCACCCCCGACCCGCACGCGCGGGTGCGGGATGCTGCGGCCGCCCGCGGACTCGACATCGAGATCCGCGAGCGGCCGCAGGCGCGCAGCCTGCACGAGGCCGCGGAGATCCTGGGCATCCCGCCGTCCGGCATCGTGAAGACCCTCGTGGTGAAGCGCTCCGACGACACCTATCTGTTCGCCCTGGTCCCCGGCGGTCGGTCGATCTCGTGGCCCAAGCTGCGTGCCGTGGTCGGCGTCAACAAGCTGCGACTGCCCGAACCCGAGCTCGCCCTCGCGGCCACGGGGTATGAGCGGGGCACGATCGTCCCGATCGGCAGCACGACCGATTGGCCCGTGTACGCCGACGAGTCCATCGTCGGGCAGCGGATCGCCATGGGAGCGGGTGCGCACGGTTACAGCCTGTTCGTGGACGCCGACGACCTGATCGCCGCCTACGGCGCCACCGTCGCCGACATCTCCATTCCCGAGGAGCGCTGACCGCCAGCGCTCAGGCGAGTCCCGCCATCCGGATGGCGATGTCGACCAGCTTGACCCGCTGCAGCCCCGCGACGGCCGCGAGCGGAAACCATTCGGCCCTGTCGGTCGAGCCCTCGGTCTCGAAGCGCAGCCGTCCGCCGGTGACCTCGGCGCGGTAGACGATGCGCAGTGTGTGGAGTGGTTCCGCCGCCTTATGCACCCGCCGCCCTGCCGGGATCACCCGCGAATGGATACCGAGCAGCGCGCCGACCCGCACGGTGTACCCGGTCTCCTCGCGCAACTCCCGGCGGACCGCGTCCTCCGGGGCCTCGCCCGGCTCGAGCCCGCCGCCCGGCATGGTCCACGCCGTGCGACGCCCCTCGATCCAGCGCGCCAGGAGGAGCCGGCCACCCTCATCGGTGACGACCCCGTATGCGGCGACGCGCAGGTCCATGGCTCACACCCTATCCGCAGGGCACGCCACGCTCCGACCACGTGTCGGCCGGCGCACATCGATCACGAATCGAGAAGCGACGGCGCTCGGATGGTTCCTATTCTGTGGAGATCAGCCACACCGAGAGGACGGAAACCATGGCCGCCGACAACGAGAAGAACTTCACCGCCGAGGAGCGCGAGGCCATGCAGGCCGCCGCGAAGGAGGCCCGCACCCGACGGTCGCGTGCCAAGAAGTCACCGGAGGAGCTGAGGGCGGCCGGCGAAGCCGACATCACGGAGGCCATCGACAAGCTCGACGAGCACGACAGGGCGCTGGCGCGGAAGCTGCACGACCTGGTCTCCGAGGTCGCCCCCGACCTGGTGCCGCGCACGTACTACGGCATGCCCGCGTGGGGTCGAGACGGGAAGGTGCTGTGCTTCTTCCAGCCCGCGAGCAAGTTCAAGGTGCGCTACGGGACGTTCGGGTTCGAGCCGATCTCGAACCTCGACGACGGCACCGTGTGGCCCACGGCGTACGCTGTGATCGACCTGACGCCGAAGGACCGGGAGTTCCTCGCGGACCGGCTGCGCCAGGCCATCAGCTGAAGCGCTCCGAGGCCGAGACAGCGACGGCACCCCGGCACTACCGTGGAACCGTGAGCACTCCCCCGTTCCCCGCCTCCGTCTACGCCTCCCGACTCACCCGTGCAGCCGCGCTCGCCGCGGACGCCGGACTCGACGCCGTGGTCGTCGGACCGGGGCCCGACCTCCAGTACCTGCTCGGAGTCGAGGGGGACACGATCGAACGGCTCACGGCGCTGGTGCTCACCCCCGACGCGCGCGCGACCATCGTGGTGCCGCGCATGGAGCTGGCGAAGATCCGCAGCACCGCGGCCGGCGAACTCGGTCTGACCATCGCCGACTGGGTGGACGGGGAGGATCCGTATGCCCTGGTGCTCGCGGCGGCGGGGGAGGTCCAGCGGGTCGGGGTCTCCGACGCGCTGCCCGCGCTCCACGTGGTGCCGATCGCGGAACGCCTCGGAGTGCGCGTCGAGCTGGCGACCCCGGTGCTCCGCGAAGGACGCATGATCAAGGACGACGCGGAGATCGCGGAGCTCCGACGCGCGGGGGCCGCGATCGACGCCGTGCACCGCCGCGTGCCCGAGTGGCTGCGCGCCGGACGGACGGAACGCGAGGTGGCGGACGACATCGCCGCCGCGATCGTCGAGGAGGGCCACCGCACGGTCGAGTTCGTGATCGTCGGATCCGGTCCGAACGGTGCCGACCCGCATCATGAGGTCTCCGACCGGGTGATCGAGGAGGGCGACATCGTCGTGGTCGACATCGGCGGTGCGGTGCCCAGCGGCTACAACTCCGACAGCACACGCACCTACGTCGTCGGCGACCCCGGCGCGGAGGAGGCCGAACGCATCGCCGTGCTCGTGCGGGCGCAGCAGGCCGCGGTCGATGCCGTGCGTCCCGGGGCGACGGCCGCCGAGGTCGATGCCGCCGCGCGCACGGTGCTCGCCGAGGCCGGACTGGGCGAGGCGTTCCTGCACCGCACGGGCCACGGGATCGGGGTGTCGGTGCACGAGGAGCCCTACATCGCTCCCGGCAACGACCTCGTGCTGCGGCCGGGGATGGCGTTCAGCATCGAGCCGGGCATCTACTTCCCCGGTCGGTGGGGAGCCCGGATCGAGGACATCGTGATCGTGACGGACACCGGAGCGGAGCGGGTGAACCTGGCCCCGCACGCGCTCGTCTCCGCCGCTCGGCAGTGACCTTCGGCTATCAGCGAATACCTAAAGTCATCACGGTGAATTCCTAAAGTCACCTATCGTCGCATTTCCAGCGGGGCTGGCCTGCTGAGTGCTGGAGCCCCGTGCTCCGGCGATTGCTGATTCCATCTGGCGGGGGTTGCCGGAGGGTCGGATGTTCGCCTCAGAACACCACAATTTCATCGCGCCGACTGCAGGACTGAACGAGACGAGACGCCGCTGGGCGATCATCGCCCTGCTCGCGCTGCTCGCCAGCCTCCTCGTGACGGTCGTCGCGCCGCCCAAGCCGGCCGAAGCCCAGTTCCAGTTCTCCTGTACGAGTACGGAGGGCGTCGGGTACTTCGTCAACACAGGCTCCGGCTCCGTCTCGATGATCTACACCGGCACCGACACGAACATCCGGAACATCCCCGTCGGCGGCACCCCCTACGGTGTGACGTCGCTCCCGGACGGCTCGCGGGTCTACGTGGCGAACGGCAACGGGTCCGTACAGGTGATCGACACCGCGACCCTCGCGGTCACGACGATCAACCACCCGTCGTTCTCCGCGTCGGTCGGCGCGTGGAGCTCCGCCGACGGCTCGCAGGTGTTCATCTCGAACATCGGGTCCAACACCGTCAGCGTGATCGACACCGCGACCAACACCGTGTCCCGCGTGATCACGGTCGGCGCCGCCGGTTCTCGTCCGGGATGGGTCGATGCCTACGGAAACGAGCTGTTCGTCGCCAAGGACGACGGCACCAACGGCGGGATCTCCGTGATCGACATGAGCAGCACCTCGACGACGACGTCCCGCGTCATCGCGGGAGCGGCTCCGGCGCACACGGTCGCCGTCAACGCCACGTACATCGCCGCCGCCAGCGAGACCGTCCTGTCGATCCCGATCCGCAACAGGACCGCGCCGTCGGCCCTCGTGCGCACCATCACGACCACCGAGCAGATCCACGGACTCACGTTCGTCCCCAACACCAACTACCTCGTGGCCAGTGGCGAGGCCGGACACACGTTCGTGTACGACGCGTCGACCGGGGCGCTGCTGCGGACGTTCACCGCGGGTGGCTCGAACATGCGCGTGCCCGTGGCCTCGCCGATCAGCAACGAGGTCTACATCGCCGGATACTCCACGCCCACGGGCACGCTGGACCGGCTCGTGACCACCGGGGCTCCGGCCACCTGGACCTACACCGCCAATCAGACGGCCCTGCAGAACGCTCCCGACGGCCACACCCCCGCGTTCTCCTGCCTGCCGCCGCTCTCGGGTTCCAAGTCCTTCGCCAAGTCGCCGATCGCTCAGGGCGAGACGACCACCCTGACGATCACGATCAACAACACCAACCTCGCCCCCACCACCGGCATCACCGGGGCGGCGCTGACCGACAACCTGCCCTCCAACATCCGCATCGCACCGACGGGCACGGCGACGACGACATGTACCGCCGCAACACTCACGGCGCCCCCCGGCGGGACGACCGTCAGCCTGAGCGGTGCTTCGATCCCCGCGGCCACCGGGCCGAACGGGGCGATCGTGCCGGGAAGCTGCACCATCACCGTGCCGGTGATCGGCGTCACACCCGGCGCCCAGACCAACACGATCGAGCCGGGGGCTCTCTCCGCGAACATCGTGGGCGAGACGGCGAACTCGTTCTCCGCACCGATCGAGGTGCTTCCCCCGGCGATGCAGATCGCGAAGACGAACGACGACGCCGACGGGATCGTCGACGGCGGACAGACGCTGACCTACTCGATCACGCTGACCAACGCCGGGACGATCCCGCAGACGGGCGTCACCGTCGACGACGTGCTCCCCGCGGGCGTCACCTATGTGCCCGGGTCCACCGTCGCCACGCAGGGCACCACCGTGCGCGACAACGCGGCGGGAGGGACCAACCCCGACCTCGTCGGCGGCGATCCCGTCGCCGGGTCGCTCGTCGGACCGACGGATCCGTTCACGATCCCTCCGGGCGAATCGCTCGTGGTCACCTACCAGGTGACCGTGGACACTCCCGCGCCGGAGACGATCGACTCGTACACCAACACCGCCAGCGCCAGCTCCACCCAGGAGCCGACGCCGATCAGCACGACCGACACCGTGCAGGCCCTGTCCACCCTCGATCTCGTGAAGTCCGCGGGCACGCCGGTCGACGTCAACGGCAACGGGACCACCGACACCGGCGACACCATCGCCTACACCTTCACCGTCACGAACACCGGTAACACCACCATCGCGAACATCGCCGTCACCGACCCGAAGCTCGGCGCGATCACGTGCGACGCCACGACCCTGGCACCCGACGCCGTGGCCACCTGTACCGCGCCGCCCTACGTCATCACCCAGGCGGAGACCGATGCCGGCGCCGTCGACAACAGCGCCACCGCGGCGGGCACCGACCCCAGCGGCGACCCCATCGCCTCGAACGAGTCGACCACCTCGACACCCACCGAGCAGGCCCCGGCACTGCTGTTCGACAAGACGGCCGCCGCCCCGGTGGATGTGAATGCGAATGGCATCACCGACGCGGGCGACACCATCGCCTACACGTTCAGCGTCGCCAACACGGGCAACGTCACGATGAGTGGCATCACCGTCACCGACCCGAAGATCGGCGCGGTGACCTGCGACGTGACCACCCTGGCTCCCGGTGAGGTCGCGAGCTGCACCGCGCCCGCCTACACGATCACTGCCGCGGATCAGGACGCGGGCGAGGTCGCGAACACCGCGAGTGCCACCGGCACCGATCCCGGCGGCACCGCCGTCCCGTCGAACGACGACAGCACCACCACTCCGGTGGTCGCACCCGCACCGGCCCTCGAGATCGACAAGACCGCGGGAACGCCCGTGGACGTCAACGGGAACGGCTCGACGGACGTCGGCGACACCATCGCGTACACGTTCACGGTGACCAACACCGGCAACGTCACCGTGTCGGACATCGCCGTGAACGACCCCAAGGTCGGCACGGTGACCTGCGATGTCACGGCGCTCGGGCCGACGGGAGTCGCGACCTGCACGGCCGCCCCGTACGTGATCACCCAGGCCGACATGGACAACGGCTCGGTGGACAACTCCGCCACCGCGAACGGCACGGACCCGACGGGCGGCCCGGTCGTGACCACCCCCGACACCACGACCACCCCCACCGACCAGGCGCCGGCGCTGTCGTTCGACAAGACCGCGGGGACCCCCGTGGATGTGAACGCCAACGGCATCACGGACGAGGGCGACACCATCGCGTATACCTTCACCGTCACCAACACCGGCAACGTCACGGTGGCGGGCATCGCGGTCACGGATGCCCTCGTCGGCGCCGTCACGTGTGACGTCACCACGCTGGCTCCCGGAGCGGTGGCGAGCTGCACCGCGGCACCGTACACGATCACCGCCGCGGACGAGACGGCGGGTGAGGTGGCGAACAGCGCCTCGGCCGCAGGCACGGACCCGGGCGGTGACGCCGTCCCGTCGAACACCGACACGACGACGACGCCGGTCGTCGCCTCGGCACCGAGTCTCACGATCGACAAGGCAGCGGGTGCTCCGGTCGACGTCAACGGCAACGGGGTGACCGACGCCGGCGACACGATCGCCTACACCTTCACCGTGACCAACACCGGCAACGTGCCGCTCGCCGATGTCGCGGTGGACGACCCGAAGGTCGGCGCGGTCACCTGTGATGCGACCACCCTCGCTCCCGGTGCGGTCGCGAGCTGCACCGCGGCGACGTACACGATCACGCAGGCCGACGTCGACAACGGCTCGGTCGACAACTCCGCCACCGCCACGGGCACCCCGCCCGGAGAACCCGCGATCACCTCCGACCCCGACACCACGAGCACCCCGACCGACCAGACCGCGTCGCTCGTGCTGGACAAGACCGCGGGCACACCGGTCGACGTGAATGCGGACGGCCTGACCGACGAGGGCGACACCATCGCGTACACGTTCACCGTCACGAACACCGGTACCGTCACACTGACCGACGTAGCCGTCGACGACCCGAAGGTGGGCACCGTCACGTGTGACGTCACGACTCTCGCTCCCGGGGCCGTGGCCACCTGCACGGCAGCGCCCTACACGATCACCGCAGCGGACGAGACCGCGGGCGAGGTGGCGAACACCGCGACCGCCGCGGCCACCGACCCCGGCGGCGACCCCGCCCCCACCGCCGACGACAGCACCACGACCCCGGTCGTCGCCTCGGCCGCGGCTCTCACGATCGACAAGGTCGCGGGCGCCCCGGTGGACGTCGACGGCAACGGCATCACGAACGCCGGTGACACGATCGCGTACACGTTCACGGTGACCAACACCGGCAATGTGGCGGTGTCGGAGATCACGGTGGACGACCCGAAGGTCGGCGCAGTGACGTGTGATGTGACCACCCTGGCCCCCGGTGCGGTCGCGAACTGCACCGCGGCGCCGTACGTGATCACCGCTGCCGATGAGACCGCGGGCGAGGTCGCGAACACCGCGACCGCCGCGGGCACGGACCCGGACGGCGACTCGGTCGCCTCCGACCCCGACAGCACGACCACTCCGGTCGTCACGCCGGCGCCGGCGCTGTCGTTTGAGAAGACGGCGGGGACGCCGGTGGATGTGAATGCGAATGGCATCACGGATGCGGGTGACACGATCGGGTACACGTTCACGGTGACGAACACCGGCAACGTGACGGTGACGGATGTCGCGGTCACGGACGCCAAGGTGGGTGCGGTGACGTGTGATGTGACGACGCTGGCGCCGGGTGAGGTCGCTTCGTGTGCGTCGGCGCCGTACACGGTGACGGCGGCGGATGAGGCTGCGGGTGAGGTGGCGAACACGGCGACGGCGTCGGGGACGGCTCCGAACGGTGACCCGGTTCCGTCCGACCCGGATTCGACGACGACGCCGTCGGAGGCGTCGGCTCCGAGTTCGACGATCGAGAAGACCGCGGGTGCCCCGGTGGATGTGAATGGCAACGGGGTGACCGATGTGGGCGACACGATCGCGTACACGTTCACGGTGACCAACACCGGCAACGTCCCGCTGGCCGATGTGACGGTGAACGACCCGAAGGTCGGCGCGGTGACGTGTGATGTCACCACGCTCGCCCCCGGTGCGGTTGCGAACTGCACGGCGGCACCGTATGTGATCACGCAGGCCGACGTGGACAACGGCTCGGTCGACAACTC